>JAJAYW010000152.1 GCA_026786005.1 Lysobacter sp.
CCGTTCAGCCGGGTCCTCAAAAACAAAAAAAACCTTTTTTCTTTTTTTTTTGGGCGGCGCCCCGGGGGGGGGTTGGGGCCTTCCCCCCACCCCCCCCCCCCCCCCGCCCCGCTCCTACAAAAATCACGCACGATGAGGTCACTAATCCTGCAATTCTTTGTGCAACTCCTGCAGCGCCCACACCGGGCCGCTGTCGCGATAGTCCAGAGAATGCAGCAACGCCTTTGCGCCGGCAATGGTCGTTGAGTAGGTGACGCGATGCTGCAGGGCTTCGCGGCGGATCGAGAACGAATCGGCGATCGCCTGCTTGCCCTCGGTGGTGTTGACGATGTACGTGATGTCGCCGTTCTTGATCAGGTCGACGATATGTGGCCGCCCCTCGATCACCTTGTTGATCTGCTCACAATCGATGCCGTGCTCGCGCAACCACTTCGCGGTACCGGTGGTCGCCACGAGCGAATAGCCGCGGCGGATCAGGTCCTGCGCAACCGGCAATACGCGCGCCTTGTCCGGATCGCGCACGGAGATGAAGGCCTTGCCGACCGGCGGCGCCTTGATGCTGGCAGCTTCCTGCGCACGCGCGAATGCGGCGCCGAAGCTGCGGCCGACGCCCATCACCTCGCCGGTCGAACGCATCTCCGGGCCAAGGATCGGATCGACGTTCTGGAACTTGGCAAACGGGAAAATCGCTTCCTTCACCGAGTAATAATCCGGCACGATTTCCTTGGTCACTCCCTGCTCGGCCAAGGTCTTTCCCGCCATGCAGCGCGCCGCGATCTTGGCCAGCGGCATGCCGGTCGCCTTGGAGACGAATGGCACCGTGCGTGATGCGCGCGGGTTCACTTCCAAAAGGAACACAATGTCTTCGCCGTTCTCATTGGTCTGGACCGCGAACTGCGTGTTCATCAGCCCGACGACATTCAAGGCCTTGGCCAACGTAACCACTTGTGTGCGCAACTTTTCCTGCACGGCGGGCGACAACGAATACGGCGGCAGCGAGCACGAGGAATCACCCGAATGCACGCCGGCCTCCTCGATGTGCTCCATGACGCCGCCGATCAGCACGTTGCCATCCTTGTCGGCGATCACGTCGACATCGACCTCGACGGCGTTGTCGAGGAAGCGATCCAGCAGCACCGGCGAATCGTTCGAGACCTTGACCGCGTCGCGGATGTAGCGCGACAGGTCAGCATCGGAATGCACTACTTCCATCGCGCGGCCGCCCAGCACATAGCTGGGCCGCACCACCAGCGGATAGCCGATCTCGCGCGCGTGCGACAGCGCTTCCTCGGGATTGCGTGCGGTGCGGTTGGGCGGCTGCGCCAGGCCTAGTTTTTCGACCAGTTGCTGGAAACGTTCGCGATCTTCGGCCAGGTCGATCGAATCGGGCGACGTGCCGATGATCGGTACGCCGTTGTCCTGCAACGCCTGTGCAAGCTTGAGCGGCGTCTGCCCGCCGTACTGCACGATCACGCCAACGGGCTTCTCGATCGCGACGATTTCCAGTACATCCTCAAGCGTCACCGGCTCGAAATACAGGCGATCCGACGTATCGTAATCGGTGGACACGGTTTCCGGATTGCAGTTGATCATGATGGTTTCATAACCATCCTCGCGCAGCGCCAGCGCCGCATGCACGCAGCAGTAATCGAACTCGATGCCCTGCCCTATCCGGTTCGGTCCGCCGCCGAGCACGATGATCTTGTCGCGCGTCGTGGGCTGCGCCTCGCACTCGTCCTCGTAGGTCGAATACAGGTACGCGGTCGTGGTCGCGAACTCCGCCGCGCTCGAATCCACGCGCTTGTAAACGGGACGCACGTCGAGCGCATGGCGCAGTACACGGATCGCGGTCTCGTTGGTGCCGGTGAGCTGCGCCAGGCGGATGTCGGAAAAGCCCATGCGTTTGAGACCGCGCATGCGTTTGGCGTCGAGCGCGGACAGGCCCGCCGATACGACGTCCTGCTCGGTCGCCACCAGTTCCTCGATCTGATCGAGGAACCACGGATCGATGAACGACTGCGCGTGCACCTCTTCGACGCTCATGCCGGCGCGGAAGGCATCGGCAACGTGGAAGATGCGTTCGGGATCGGGTTCGCGCAGTTCACGCCGCAACTCGGCGAGGCCTTCGTCGGTGCTGAAATCCAGTCCGCTCGGATCGAGCCCGGACTTGCCGGTTTCCAGCCCGCGCAAGGCCTTCTGCAGAGATTCCTGGAACGTGCGGCCGATGGCCATGACTTCGCCAACGGATTTCATCTGCGTGGTCAGGCGCGCATCGGCCGCCGGGAATTTCTCAAAGGCGAAGCGTGGGATCTTGGTGACGACGTAGTCGATGCTCGGCTCGAACGAGGCCGGTGTCAGGCCTCCAGTGATTTCATTCTTGAGTTCGTCCAGCGTGTACCCGACTGCAAGCTTGGCTGCGACCTTGGCGATGGGAAATCCCGTCGCCTTCGATGCCAGCGCCGACGAACGCGACACGCGCGGATTCATCTCGATCACCACCACGCGCCCGGTCTGCGCATTGATGCCGAATTGCACGTTGCTGCCACCAGTGTCGACGCCAATCTTGCGCAGCACTGCGATGCTGGCGTCGCGCAGGCGTTGGTATTCCTTGTCGGTCAGTGTCTGCGCTGGTGCGACGGTGATGGAGTCGCCGGTGTGTACACCCATCGGATCGAGGTTCTCGATCGAGCAAACGATGATGCAGTTGTCCGCGGTGTCGCGAACCACCTCCATCTCGAACTCCTTCCAGCCCAGTACCGATTCCTCGACCAGCACCTCACCGGTCGGGGAGAGTTCGAGGCCACGATTGACGATATCGATCAGTTCCTCGCGGTTGTAGGCGATGCCGCCGCCGCTGCCGCCGAGCGTGAAACTGGGACGGATGATGGTGGGATAACCGACGCGGGTCTGGATATCCAGCGCCTGTTCCAGCGAGCGCGCGACTTCGGCTTGGGGACATTCCAGGCCAATCTCGGCCATCGCGATGCGGAACAGTTCGCGATCCTCGGCCATGCGGATGGCATCGCGCGATGCGCCGATCAATTCGACACCGTATTGCTCGAGCACGCCGTGATCGGCGAGCTCCAGAGCGCAATTCAACGCGGTCTGCCCGCCCATGGTCGGCAGCAGCGCGTCGGGTTTTTCTTTGGCGATGATTTTTTCGACCGTCTTCCAGTTGATCGGTTCGATATAGACCGCGTCCGCCATTTCGGGGTCGGTCATGATCGTCGCCGGATTGCTGTTGACCAGCACCACGCGATAGCCCTCATCGCGCAATGCCTTGCATGCCTGCGCGCCGGAATAATCGAACTCGCAGGCTTGACCGATGACGATCGGACCCGCGCCGATGATCAGAATGGTTTTGATGTCGGTGCGCTTGGGCATCGTGTCCTCAGTACAAACGGTTCTGCCACCGCTCGGGCGGTAGCCAAGTAATCTGATTGAAGTCGTCCGCATGGACACGGCCTGACCTGACGGCGTGCAGGACGGTGTCCTGCATGTCTTCCCAACTGTTCGCGTCATGGCCGATGCGAGCACCGATACGGTTGTTGTGTGCGTCCATCGCGCGGGCCTCGCTGCCTTTGCCATCGCGCTCCATGACCGCGGTTACCCACTCAACCCAATGTGCCGAGCCCGTGTAAGCAACCGTCGCGCTGGCCAATGAATGACGATAGGCATCGGCAGGGCCGTTGAGGCCTCCCGGCAAGTCGGCTGCGAACCAGTGCGAGTACACGCTGGCAAAAACGAAGATCGGGTATGCAGCCAACACCATGACTGCGAGCAGCAGCCAGCGCAGCCGTTTATGCGGTGGCCGCATGTTCGGTTTCACCGACCAGCTTCCATCGATGCAATGAAACGATCGAACAGCGGCGCAACATCATGCGGACCCGGTGAGGCTTCGGGATGTCCCTGAAACGAAAAAGCAGGCGCGTCGGTCAACTCGATGCCCTGATTGCTGCCATCGAACAACGATCGGTGCGTCACGCGCGCATTCACAGGCAACGACGCTTCATCAACAGCAAAGCCGTGGTTCTGCGAGGTGATCATCACCCGGCCACTGTCGAGGTCGATCACGGGATGGTTGGCGCCGTGATGGCCGAACTTCATCTTCAGCGTCTTCGCGCCGATCGCAAGGCCGAGAAGTTGATGGCCGAGGCAGATACCGTAGGTCGGAATCTTTCTGTCGACAAACGTGCGGATCGCGGTAATGGCGTACTCGCATGGCGCCGGATCGCCGGGGCCGTTCGACAGGAATACGCCATCGGGTTTCATCGCCAGCACTTCATCTGCAGAGGTTTGCGCCGGCACCACGGTCACATCGCAACCGCGTTCGACCAGCATGCGCAGGATGTTCTGCTTCACACCAAAATCGTAGGCGACAACCTTGAATCTGGCGTCGGCAAGCGCGAATTCGCCTGAATCCAGATCCAGTTGACCATCGCGCCACGGGTACGACGTACGCGTGGAAACCACCTTCGCCAAGTCCATGCCTTTCAGGCCGGGAAACTTGCGTGCGGCCTCGATGGCTTTATCGACATCGATCTCCCCGGCCATCAATGCGCCGTTCTGCGCGCCGCGATCGCGCAGCATGCGCGTGAGTTTGCGGGTATCGATATCGGCGATGGCGACGATACCGCGCGCTTTCAGCCACTCCGGCAACGCCACGCGATTGCGCCAGCTGCTCGGCCGACGCGGCACGTCGCGCACGATCAGGCCCGCGGCCCAGACCTGCGCGGCCTCGTCGTCGTCATCGGTGCAACCGGTATTGCCGATATGCGGATAGGTCAGCGTGACCAGCTGACGCGCATAGGACGGGTCCGTGAGGATTTCCTGGTAGCCGGTCATGGCGGTGTTGAACACCACTTCGCCGACCGACAGCCCCGGCGCGCCTACGGAAACGCCTTCAAAGACGGTGCCGTCTTCGAGTGCGAGGATTGCGGGATATGTCACGGGCGTCGCCTACGTCAGGTTGCACGAAAGCGCCGAAGCGGTGCGAGGACCGGTCCGGAGCGAGAGGTGTCAGGCGAGCGGGAATTGTACGGACGGCAGGCTGGTGATGCCAGAAAAAAATGCAGAGCCCTGAACGAACGGGTTCAGCCACGGGCGGTTTCTTGCCGTAAAGGTGCGAGGCAAACGATCGCGGCTGGAACCGGTTCTAGATGAGATCGCGCAGCTGATAGAGGCCTGGCGATTGTCCGCGCAATCTGGACGCAGCATGCAATGCGCCACGGGCAAAGATGTCGCGATTGCCGGCGCGGTGGATCAATTCGATACGCTCACCCAGCGTTGTAAATTGCACGGTGTGCTCACCGACAATGTCGCCTGCGCGCAGGCTGGCGTAACGCGGTTGCGCGCCCCCCTGCTCGGCCGACACCCCAAGTGCAAGCGCCGTGCCGGAAGGCGCGTCTTTTTTCTGCGCGTGATGCGCTTCGACGATGTCGCAATCCCAGCCCGGCAACGCAGCCGCAGCGCGCTCGACCAGTTCACTCAGGACCGCAACACCCAGACTGAAATTGGCGGCCCACAACACCGGGATGCGCTCGCTTGCCGCTTGCAGGGCGGCGCGTTGCGCCTCGGACAAGCTCGTGGTGCCAGACACCAGCGCCACGCCGCGTTCGACGCACAACGCGAGGATGGCATCGAAGCCTTCCGGCAGGCTGAAGTCGATGGCGACATCGAACACCGGCGCACCATTCAATTCGCTGGCGGCGAACTGCGGCACGCCAGCGATCACGCGTTGACCGACCTTGCCGCGCGACACCGCGCCCGCAATGGCGCATGGGCCGTTTTGTTCGGCGCAGAGCCGCAACAGGGCCTGGCCCATGCGGCCGTTGGCACCGTGGATCAGCAATCGTGTGGGTGTCGTCATGGATGCAGGCTAACGACAGGCTGCGATGGCGACAAGCGGATCGATCGTGTGCTGTCGGACGTGCCGGATTTGCATCGACCTCTACAGCTGCGATAGACGATGTTTCTTGTAGGAGCACACCTGGGCGCGAGGGGCCTTACCGGTAAAGCCACATCGCGCCCAGGTGCGCTCCTACAGATGCATTGATGCTTCAGGACGTCATACGATCCCAGAAGCCCTTGACCCCGTCGACGAACGTGCTGGACTTGGGCGAATGACGCCGCGCTTCCTCACCGGCGAACGTGGCCTCGAACTGCTCCAGCAGCGTGCGCTGTTCGGCGGTCAGGTTGACGGGCGTCTCGACTTCCACCTTGCAGTAAAGGTCGCCGGGAGTGCGGCTGCGCACGGACTTGACGCCCTTGTCGCGCAGGCGGAACACCTTGCCGCTCTGCGTTTCCGCGGGCACACGGATTTCGGCTTCGCCACCGAGGGTCGGTACGCGGATGGTGTCCCCCAGCGCCGCCTGCGAGATGCGGATCGGCACTTCGCAATGCAAATCGTCGCCGTCGCGCTGGAAGATCGCGTGCTCGCGCACGCGGCCTTCCACGTACAGGTCGCCTGGCGGCGTGCCCGCGGGCCCTGCCTCGCCTTCGCCCGACAGTCTGATTCGGTCACCGTTGTCGACGCCCGCAGGAATTTTTACAGAGAGGATTTTCTCCTCCTCGATCCGGCCATTGCCATGGCAGTGCTTGCACGGGTTGCGGATGATCTGGCCACGCCCGCCGCAGTGCGGACAGGGTTGCTGCATCGAGAAGATGCCGCGTTGCATGCGCACCTGCCCGCGCCCCTGGCAGGTCGCGCAGCTTTCCAGCTTGCCATCCTCGGAGCCCGATCCCTTGCACGGCTTGCACGGCGCGAGTGTGGGAATGTCGATGCGCTTCTCGATGCCGGCGACGGCTTCCTCGAGATCGAGCTCCATCACGTAACCGATGTCGGCGCCGCGCCGCGCACCGCCGCGTCCGGCCCCACCGCCAAAAATATTGCCGAAGATGTCGCCGAAGATGTCGCCGACATCGTGGAACCCCGGTCCACCCGCACCGCCGCCACCCGTCCCGTGCTCGAAAGCGGCGTGGCCATGCTGGTCGTACATGCGGCGCTTGCCGGCGTCCGACAGCACTTCGTAGGCCTGCTTGCATTCCTTGAACGCAGCTTCCGCGTCCTTGTCGGGATTGCGGTCCGGGTGATGCTTCATCGCGGACCGCTGGTAGGCCTTCTTCAGCTCGGCCTCGGTCGCGTTGCGGCTGACACCCAGGACTTCGTAGTAATCGCGTTTGGTCATAGGTCAAGGGAGACGTGAGACGGGTGAAGTGAGACGGAAAGCAAGACGGGAGTTCGCAGCGAAGTACGTCTCCCGTCTCCCACTTCCCGCCTCCCGGGCTTACTGCTTGTTCTCTTCGTCCTTGACCTCGGTGAACTCGGCGTCGACGACATCCTCGTTCTTCGGGGCACTGCCGGCATCGCCCGCATCCGCGCCAGGCTGTTGCGCAGCCGCCGCAGCGGCGTAAAGCGATTGCGCGACTTCTTCCAGCGCCTTCGACTTGGCCTCGATCTGCGCCTTGTCGTCGGCCTTCATCGCGGTCTCCAGCTCCGACAATGCAGCCTCGGCCTTGCCGATGATTTCTCCGCCGACCTTTTCGCCGTGTTCGGTGATGGCGCTGCGTGTGGCGTGGATCAGTGCATCGGCCTGGTTGCGCGCGGTGACCAGTTCGTGGAACTTCTTGTCTTCCTCGCGATGCGTTTCCGCATCCGCCACCATCTGCTGGATTTCGGCGTCCGACAAACCGGAGCCGGCCTTGATCTCGACCTTCTGCTCCTTGCCGTTTTTCTTGTCCTTGGCCGACACGTGCAGGATGCCGTTGGCGTCGATGTCGAAGGACACCTCGACCTGCGGCATGCCACGCGGTGCGGAGTCGATGCCGGTGAGATCGAACTTGGCCAGCGACTTGTTGTAGCGGGCCTGCTCGCGTTCGCCCTGCAGCACGTGCACCGTGACCGCGGACTGGTTGTCCTCGGCGGTCGAAAAGGTCTGCGACGCCTTGGTCGGCACCGTGGTGTTCTTCTCGATGATCTTGGTGAACACGCCACCCAGCGTCTCGATGCCCAGCGACAGCGGGGTCACGTCGAGCAGCAGCACGTCCTTGACGTCGCCCGCCAGCACGCCGCCCTGGATCGCGGCACCGACGGCGACCGCCTCGTCCGGATTGACATCCTTGCGCGGCTCTTTGCCGAAGAACTCGGCGACCGCCTGCCCGACCTTGGGCATGCGGGTCTGGCCGCCGACGAGGATCACTTCGGCGATGTCGGAGGCACGCAAGCCGGCATCGTTCAACGCGATGCGGCAGGGTTCGATGGTTTTCTTGACCAAGTCCTCGACCAGCGACTCCAGCTTGGCGCGGGTCAACTTGATTGCGAGATGCTTCGGGCCTGCGGCGTCGGCGGTGACGTAAGGCAGGTTGACTTCGGTGTGCTGCGCGGACGACAACTCGATCTTGGCGCGCTCGGCGGCATCCTTGAGGCGCTGCAGTGCGAGTGGATCCTTGCGCAGGTCGATGCCCTGCTCCTTGTTGAACTGGTCGACCAGGTAATCGATGACGCGCTTGTCGAAGTCTTCGCCGCCCAGGAAGGTGTCGCCGTTGGTCGCCAGCACCTCGAACTGCTTCTCGCCATCGACGTCGGCGATCTCGATGATCGACACGTCGAAGGTGCCGCCGCCGAGGTCATATACGGCGATCTTGCGGTCGCCGCCGTCCTTGTCGAGGCCGTAGGCGAGCGCAGCCGCGGTCGGCTCGTTGATGATGCGCTTGACGTCGAGACCGGCGATCTTGCCGGCATCCTTGGTGGCCTGACGCTGCGAATCGTTGAAGTACGCCGGCACCGTGATGACGGCTTCGGTGACGGTCTCGCCGAGGTAAGCTTCGGCCGTCTTCTTCATCTTTTCCAGGATACGCGCGGAGACTTCCTGCGCCGACAGCTTCTTTCCGTCGTTGGTCGCGACCCAACCCTCGCCGTTGTCGTGTTAGACGATGGCGTACGGCACCACGTCGACGTCGTTCTTGACC
>JAJAYW010000153.1 GCA_026786005.1 Lysobacter sp.
GCGCCCGGGTGCGCTCCTACGACCGACGGAAGTCCCCGTGGGACAACAGCCAGCGCTGCACCTTGTTGGCGTTAAACGGCCAACCCAGTTCCACCTTGCGCACCTCATCGCGCAACACCGGCACTCGCATGCCATAGCGCGTTTCGAGTACATCGTCATCATCGATCCACACGCTGTCGAAATCCGGCACGCGCGCGGCGGCCAGCACCGCCAGCGCTTCATCGCACAGCGGGCAATCATCGCGTTGATAGAGTTTCAGGCGCATCACAACCGCCACTTGACCAGAGGCATAGAATAACGACATGGCCGTCAGCACCTTCGACTTGTTCAAGATCGGCATCGGGCCGAGCTCCTCCCACACCGTCGGGCCGATGCGTGCTGCGGCGCGTTTCGTCGAGAAATGGTTGATTGAACCGGGCCGTCTGCAGGAGGTGGTCCGCGTGCGCGCCGAGGTGTTCGGGTCGCTGGCATTGACCGGCCGCGGCCACGGCACCGACAAGGCCGTCTTGATGGGCCTGGAAGGCAACTGGCCCAACCTGATCGATCCCGACATCATTCCCGCCGCGCTCGAACGCATCCGCGGCGAGAAGAAACTCAAGTTGATGGGCCAATACGAGATCGCCTTCGACGAGAAGCGCGACCTGGTGATGAACAAGCGCCAGAAGCTGCCGTATCACACCAACGGCATGCGCTTCAGCGCCTACGATGCCGGCGATAAAGAAATCGCCACGCGCGATTACTACTCGGTCGGTGGCGGTTTCGTGGTCAACCAGGACGAGGCGGCCGAAGACCGCATCGTTGCCGACACCACCGCGCAGCCCTACCCGTTCAACAGCGGCGACGCATTGCTGGCGCAGGCCGAGCGCAGCGGGCTGTCGATCGCGCAGATCATGTTCGCCAATGAACAGGTGTGGCGCAGCGAGGACGAAATCCACAGCGGCCTGCGCGAACTGTGGACCGCGATGCAAAGCTGCGTGGCGCGCGGCATTCGCCAATCCGGCACCTTGCCCGGCGGCCTGCACGTCAAGCGGCGTGCACCGTCGTTGCATGCGGAGTTGTCGGCGCAGCCGGAAGCGGCGATGCGCGATCCGCTGACGGTGCTCGACTGGGTGAACCTGTATGCGCTCGCGGTGAATGAGGAGAACGCCGCCGGCGGGCGCGTGGTGACGGCGCCGACCAACGGCGCGGCCGGAATCGTGCCGGCGGTCCTTCATTACTACATTCGCTTTATTCCAGGCGCCAACGAGCAAGGCGTGTTCGATTTCCTGCTGACCGCCTCGGCGATCGGCATTCTGTACAAGGAAAATGCGTCGATTTCCGGTGCGGAAGTCGGCTGCCAGGGCGAAGTCGGCGTGGCTTGTTCGATGGCAGCCGGTGGCCTCACCGCCGCACTCGGCGGCACCATGTCGCAAGTCGAGAACGCGGCTGAAATCGGCATGGAACATAACCTCGGCCTGACCTGCGATCCGATCGGCGGGCTGGTGCAGATCCCGTGCATCGAACGCAACGCGATGGGGTCGGTCAAGGCGATCAACGCCAGCCGCCTGGCGATGCGCGGCGACGGCAAACACAAGGTGTCGCTGGACAAGGTCATCAAGACCATGCGCGACACGGGGCGCGACATGCAGGACAAATACAAGGAAACCAGTCGCGGCGGTTTGGCGGTGAATGTGATCGAGTGTTGAAGCTGGTGGCGATTCAAGTTGTATTGAGCGGAGCCAATGGCCCGTAAAGCTGCGCCGGTGTGAAGCCTGCGGGTTCCAGCGCCCCCGCCAGGTCAAGCCAGAGCCATCATGGCAAGTGTGTCGATAGAGGAAGCAGAAACTGACGTCGAGCCGCTGCGCAACGTTCACGCCCGCGGTGCGAACCTTTCCCGGCGTGGCGACAGGGAACTGGTGATGATCCCGTGGTTGAAGACCGTGCGCCGGGTGATCACCGCTGGGTTGGCGGCCGCGCTGCTGGGCGCGGGTTTTTCTGCCCACGCGCTTGATCCGGACAAGGCCTTCCACCACTACGTGCGCGACATCTGGTCGATTGAGCAAGGCCTGCCGCAGATCACCGCCAACACCATCACGCAGGACCGGCTCGGCTACATCTGGGTCGGGACGCAAGCCGGGATTGCGCGTTTCGACGGCGTGCGCTTCGTCACCTACAACATGGAGAACACGCCGGAACTGCCTGGGCTGTGGACGTCCTCGTTGTTGATCGATCGTCAGGACCGGCTCTGGATTGGCACCTACAAAGGCCTGGCGATGTACGAGGACGGACGCTTCCATCGCGTGCCGGCTGCGGATCTTTCGCACGGGCTGCTGGACGTGCAGGCGTTGGCGCTGGACGGGCGCGGCAACGTGCTCGTTGGTACTTCGTCCGCGACAGCAGCGAAGTGACCTTGTTCTGGCCGGCGGCTGGCGTGGCGATGGCCGCGACCATGCGGTACGGATTGCGCGCGGTGGCGATCGTGCCGCCGATGCTGCTGCTGTTCCATCTGCTGTTGTCGCCGGTGCCGGACGCGTTCCTGCCGTTCTCACTGCTGGCCAACACGCTCGGCACACTCGCTGGCGGCTGGGTGGCGCTGCTCGCCAGGCGCGAGGATGCGCTGGGCCTGTCCGGCACGTTGGCGCTGCTGCGTGGTGGCGTTGTGCTGGCGCTGGTCAGCGCGATCGTTGGCGTGGCCGGGTTGCACTACAGCGACATGGTGTCGCGTACGCAATGGTCGTTGGCGTTCGTTCGTTGGGCGCTGGGCGATTTCGTCGGCGTGGTCGCGGTCGCGCCGGCCATCTTGCTGGCAATGGGTGCGCGCGGAACCGATGCAACCGCCGGACTGTCGCCCTACGCGCAGGAACCCGAACGTCTCGGCTGGCTTGTCCTGCTGGCCACCAGTTACCTGTTGATGGCCTGGGGTGCGAGTCTTGGTGGCCACTACGCGCTCGGTGTGACCGTGTTGCCACTGGCCCTGCTGGCATGGTCGGCGTTGCGTTTCCCGCCGTTGTGGACGGCGGTCGCCAGCCTCGCAAGCATCCTGTTGATCGGGATGTTTGCCGGCTTCGGTCTCGCCGGTTTCATCGCGCCCAAGGACTTGCTCGACAGCGCCACCCTGCTCGCGTTCCTGGGCATGCTCGCGCTGCTGCCACTGCTGCTGGCGATCACCGTGCAGGAACGGCGCCGCGCCACCGAACACCTGCTGCAACGCGCGACCACCGATGTGCTCACCGGCCTGCCCAACCGGCAGGCATTCGAGGAGCAGGTGCGCAAGCAACTGGCCTTGCCCGAACCGCCACCGCGTGCGCTGGCCTATCTCGACCTGGATCACCTGAAGCTGATCAACGACACCGCCAGCCACGCCGCCGGCGACGCTTTCATCCGCGGCGTGGCCGGATTGGTGCGCGCGAGCCTGCCGGCCGAGGACCTGGTGGCGCACCTTGGCGGCGATGAGTTCGGCTTGCTGCTGCAGAACTGTGCACCGGCGGTGGCTGAGGATCGCGCGCGCGCCCTGCTGCGCGCCCTCGCAAGCTATCGCTGCGCATGGCACGACGATGCACTCGCCACCACCGCCAGCATCGGCCTGGTGCCGTTCCACACCACCGACCTCGACTACGCCGGCCTGCTGTCGCAAGCCGATGCCGCCTGTTACACCGCCAAGGAACTCGGCGGCAACTGCGTCTGCCTGGCCGCGTTGCACGGCGGCGAAACCCTCGACCGCACGCGTGCGATGCACTGGGCGGTGCGCCTTCGCGAGGCCGTGCGCCGGCATGACCTGGACCTGTACTGCCAGGCCATCCGGCCGTTGCACGCACAGGCGCACGCTGCGGGCAGCGGTCATGGCGAAGGCCGCCATTTCGAAATCCTGCTGCGGGTGCGCGATCCAGCCACAGGCGAACTGCTGCTGCCAGACCGTTTCCTGTCGGCGGCCGAACGCTTCGGCATGAGCGTGTCGATCGACCGCGCCGTGGTCGGGATCGCAATGAACTGGCTCGAAGCCAATCCCGATGCCGCCGCAACCATTGCCACCTGCTGCATCAATCTGTCGGCCCAGGCCTTGGTCGATGAGGAGTTCATTGCGTTCCTCACCGATCGCCTGCATCGCAGTCCATTCCCGGGCAGCAAGTTGTGCCTGGAGATCACTGAAACCAGCGCGGTGCGCGACCTGGCGCGCGCGCAACGCTTCATCGGCCAGATGCGCGATCTCGGCTGCCGTTTCGCGCTGGACGACTTCGGCACCGGCTTCTGCTCGTTCAGCCACCTGCATACGCTCGATGTCGACTACTTCAAGATCGATGGCAGTTTCGTCAAGCAGCTGCGCACCTCGGTACTGTCGGTACCGATCGTGCGCGCGATCAACGACATTGCCCACGTCCTCGACAAGCACACGATCGCCGAGCACACCGAGAGTGAAGAGTTGATCGACGCCCTGACGCAGCTCGGGGTCGATTTCGCACAGGGCTATGCCGTGCACAGGCCGGAACCTATCGACGATTATTTCGCCACGCCGTGACCGCAGGCAGGTGCGCAGTGGCTCTTGTAGTAGCGCACCTGGGCGCGATGGGCGTTGCCGGTAATGCTTCATCGCGCCCAGGTGCGCTCCTACGAAAACAAAGCAGCCCGGGCACGATGTCGTATCGCAATCGGCGATGCGAAAAAATCCTGCGCACTCAAGGGCTCGCAATGCGCAACACGTCGTCCAGCAACGCCGCGGCAGTGACTTCCGCGCCCGCACCGGGACCCTGGATCACCAATGGCTGTTCCTGGTAACGGCAGCTGGTGATCGCAACCCGGTTATCGGTTCCGCTGCCGCCGCACAACGGATGATCCGCAGGCAGCGCCCGCAGGCCGACGCTTGCGCCGCTGGCATCGATGCGGCCGATGAAGCGCAAGCTCGCGTTGTCCCGGTACGCCTGCTGGAAGCGCTTGCGCAATGGCGTATCGAAATACGGGAGTTTCGCGTCGAGGTGTTCGATTGCAACCGCTGCGAGTCGCTTCGGCACCAGCGAATCGACGGCAACGTCTTCGGCTTCCAGTGAAAGACCGGCCGCGCGCGCGAGGATCAGCAGCTTGCGCCGCACGTCTTCGCCGCTGAGATCGATGCGCGGGTCGGGCTCGGTATAACCGGCAGCGCGCGCCTCGCGCACGAAGCCGGAAAATGGACGCATCCCGTCGTAGTGGTTGAACAGCCATGCCAGCGAACCCGAAAGCACGCCTTCGATCGCGTGGATACGATCGCCGCCGCGTACCAGTTCGCGGATGCTGCGCAACAGCGGCAGGCCCGCGCCGACCGTGGCGTTATCGCCGTAGTGCGCTCCGCTGTAATCGCAGGCCGTCCGGATCGTGCGTGCGCGCGCGAATCCAGCGCCCATCCCAAGCTTGTTGGCGGTCACGACGTGGATGCCACGCGCCAGCCAGTCTGCGTGTTGCCCCGCAATGGCGTCGCTGGCGGTGGCGTCGATGACGATGTCGCCACGCGACAACGCATCCGCATCGCAGGCAAATCGTGCGCCGTCGCTCTGGTGCGTTGAAGCATTCACCTGCTGCAAGGCCGCTGCGGGATCGTCGCAACGACTTGTGACGGCGCGCGAGTTGGCGATGCAACCGAGCGCAGGCAGCAGCACGCCGCGTTCGCGCAGTTGCACATGACGCGCGACGAAGGCGCGACCGACGGTACCAGTGCCGAGCAACGTGATCGACGGCGCGTACGCATCAACGCTTCGCGCACCCGCCCCTCGTTGAGCTGAGCTTGCTCCGTTGCTTCTGTTCTCTTCCTGGTCGCAATTGAACGTACGGCCGTCGTCATCGTCGAGGCAGCGGAGCAAGCTCCGCTCTACGACAGCACTGCGCACGATTACTGTTGAATCGGACATTCGAGGCCACCGGCGCCGGCACCAGCGTGCAAGGCGAAAACTTCCGGCGTGAAACAAGCCTGCTCGGCACGTTGCAATGCCTCAGCCAGATCGGCCTGCAGATCGTCCAGCGCCTCGATGCCCACCGACAACCGCAGCAAGCCATCGGAAATGCCGGCCGCTGCGCGCGCTTCGGGCGACATCGCGGCATGCGTCATCGTCGCCGGATGCGCGATCAGGCTTTCCACGCCACCCAACGATTCGGCCAGCGTGAAACACCGCAGGCCATCGACGAACGCACGCACGGCCTGCTCTTGCCCGGCACGTGCGCCGCCATGCAGTTCGACGCTGAGCATCGCACCGAACCCGCTTTGCTGCCGCGCCGCAAGCGCATGGCCCGGATGCGATGTCAGGCCCGGGAAATGCACTGCCGACACCGCCGGATGCGTGAGCAACTGTTCGGCGATGGCGCTGGCATTCTCCTGGTGCACACGCAGGCGCGCATCGAGCGTGCGCAGGCCTCGCAGCGTCAGGAAACTGTCGAACGGCGATCCGGTGATCCCGAGCGCGTTCGCCCACCAGGTGAATTGATCGTGCAGCGCGGCATCCTTCGCGATCACTGCGCCGCCGACGACATCGCTGTGGCCATTGATGTACTTGGTGGTCGAATGCACCACGACATCGGCGCCGAATGCGATTGGCGCCTGCAACGCGGGCGACAGGAAGGTGTTGTCGACGACGGCCAGCGCGCCGGCGCGATGCGCGGCTTCGATGACGAAGCGCAGGTCGGTGATGCGCAGCAGCGGGTTCGAAGGCGTCTCGATCCACACCAGCTTCGGCGGCACGCGCAAGGCTTCGGCCAGCGCACGCGGATCAGTCAGGTCCGCGGTGACCAGTTCGAACTGCCCCTTGACCGCGAGCGCATTGAACAGCCGCCAGCAGCCGCCGTAGCAATCGTGCGGCACCACCAGCCGGTCGCCCGGCGACAGCAATGCCTGCAGCACCAGCGTGATCGCGGCCATGCCGGTCGCGGTGACCACGCCGCCGCTGCCGCCTTCGAGATTGCTCAGCGCATCGCCGAGCAGGTCACGCGTGGGATTGCCGCTGCGGGTGTAGTCGTATTGCCGTTTGTCGTTGAAGCCGGCGAAACTGAAATTGCTCGACAACACGATCGGCGGCGTCACCGCGCCGTACGCGCTGTCGCGGTCGATGCCGGCGCGCACGGCGCGCGTCGCCGGACTGTGGCTGACGTCGCCGCGCGTGATGTCGGCGATGCTGGCGCTCATGCCGCAACTCCGCACACATCGACCAAGGCTTCGCGCAGCAGTGCTGCGATGGCGTCGTGTTCCTTGAGGAACGCATCGTGGCCGTAGCGCGAGTGCAGCACGCGCAGCGTCGTGTCGGCGCGGATGTGTTCGATCAATGCGTAGGCGTCGTCGACCGGGATCAGTTGATCCTGCGCCACCGCAACGACCGTGGTCGGCACACGGATCTGGCTTGTATCGACACGATGCAGGTCGATCGATTCCGACAGCCGCAGGTAAGCCGTCGCATCGAAACGTTCGACGAACCGCGCGCCGCACGCATCGAGGTAATCCTCGGCGGCACAACGCGCACGACCGCCTTCAATGCTCACCTCGGTATCGAATCGCGCGCCGAATTCCTCCGGCGTGCGATAGCTCAGCATCGCCAGTTGCCGCGCCAGCGACAGGCCGTGCGTCTCATCGCATTGCAGCTGCCCGAGCGCCACGACCTTGCGCTGCAACGCGCGCCAGGCGCTGGCATAGGGATGCGTCCGATGCGTACCACTGATCGCGACCAGTTGCCGCAGGCGCGTCCCATGGCGCGCCGCAAATTGCAGGCCGACCATCGCACCGTACGAGCAACCGACGAACGCCTCCAGCGTGTCGATGGCCAGCACATTGAGCACGGCGGCGATTGCATCGGCCTGGTCGGCGCTGTCGATGGGCACATCCAGCGAACCGTCGGCGCCCAGCCAGTCGATCGCGACAATGCGCAGGTGTTGTGGATCGAGCACGCCTACCTGCGCTTGCCACCAGCCCGCATCGGCAAATGTCGCACTGGCGATGGCATGGCGTGTGGCGGAAATACCACCGGCGACGAACACGACGGGCGCATCGATCGGGCCCACTGATTCCCATCCAATCGAAAGATCGCGCCTGCCTGCATGACGCAGATCGAAGGTCACATCGACGCAACCCCGCATCGCACCGGAATCCGGAAGCAGCGACGGCTCGAACACGAATGGCGGAAGGATCTGCGGGATGTGCTGCGAAACACTGTCGACGAGGCTCATGGCGGGCTTCTCTCTGGCGGCGTCCGGTAGTGGACGAGGCCATCGAGGCGTGCGGGATGCGTCGACGTCGAACCGCATCGTGGCGATGCGGCGCAACCATCTTCGCGGCGGACCCAGGTCCCCGCAGGAATTGGCACCACGCCGGAGCTCACGCTCCGTCAGGTTGCCCCGGCGTCTAAGGGCCTGTCCCTCAGCCGGTCTCGATGGATGGCCCCAGCTTGCCAGTGCTTTTTGTAGATGTCAATCGCTTCATGCGAATGAAGCGATATATTAATTTTGGCCACATCTGAGCCCCATATTCATCACGCATACTGATGTGATGAGCAACCCTGCCGTCATGTGCAAACGTTTACTGATAGCGCTGTGGTGCCTGGCACTGGTGGCCGGATGCACGACCGCCCCCGCGCCGCGCGACCTCGAATCACCCGTCGCGGCCGCGCCGCGGGGCATCAGCGATACCGTGGTCGTCACCGAGAGCTACATCAGCGAAGCCGACGCCACCGACGAACTCGATTCACTCGTGGTCTGGCCCAACGAACACGGCGGTGCATGGATCATCGGCACCGCGAAAGCGACGCATCAACTGGTGGTGTTCGATGCCGACAGCGGCGAGCGCCTGCGCGAGGTCGGGCGCAAGGGGTCGGCATTGGGAGAATTCAATCGGCCGAACGGCGTCGCGGTGTTTGCCGACATCCTGTTCGTGGTCGAGCGCGACAACCATCGCGTGCAGATGTTGTCGTTGCCCACGTTCGCGCCGCTTGGCAGTTTCGGTGAAACCGAATTGCGCAGTCCCTACGGATTGTGGCTGCATGAAGTCGCACCGGGCGTGCTTGAAACCTACGTGACCGACAGTTTCATGGAGGGCGCCAAATTCGATGTCGTCCCCCCGTTTGCGCAACTCGACCAGCGCGTGCGCCGTTACCGCGTGCAACTCGATGATGATGCCAAGCCGATGGTGGCATCGCTCGGCAGTTTTGGCGAGACCGCGCCGGAGGCCGCGTTGCGCATGGTGGAATCGATCGGGGGTGATCCCGCCAACGATCGTTTGTTGATCGCCGAGGAAGACACGCGCGTGGGTGCCACGCTGCGCGAGTACGACCTGGCGGGACGCTATCGGCAACGCAGCCTGCCCACTGCCCTGTTCCGCGGTGAGGCCGAAGGTGTCGTGCTGTGGAGTTGTTCGGTGGACGAGGGCTTCTGGATTGCCGCGGACCAGACCAATCCGCTGACGACCTTCCATGTGTTCGATCGGGCGGAGCTGGTATACCGCGGCAGCTTTACCGGAGGCACGACCATGCACACCGACGGTATAGCCTTGCATGCGGCCACCACGCCGCGCTTCCCGAACGGCGCGTTGTTCGCGGTGCATGACGACAAGGCCGTGACCGCGTTCGATCTGCGCGAGATCGCGCGCGCGCTGAAGCTCTCGGGCGATTGCGTTCACTGACATGCGCCGTGGTTTCGCCGCCGCCGTGTTGTTGACCGCATGCGCCTGTCTCACCAGCGTGGCGGCGCAAGCGGATGCGATCTACCGGTGGAAGGATCACAGCGGCATCGTGCATTACGGCGACCATGTTCCCGATGCGCCGACGGGCCGCGTCGATCGTATTGCGGTGCCTGCCACACCTGAAGCGATGGTGCGGCTGCGCATCGAAGACGGTGAAGGCCAGCACCAGGCATGGGCCGACAACGCACTCGCGGGTCCGATCGAAGTGATGCTGCACTTCCGCCGCAACGACAACATCGCCGGGCAACCCACCCTGCCCGCCCGCGCGCTGGTGCGGGCAAACGGCAGCAGCCTGGTGGCCAACCTCTACACCGTCGACAGCACTCGGCCCGGGCGTTTTGAGGTGTGGATGGAAGGGATTCCGGGCGATCCCAATGCCAAGCCGACGCCGTTTGAATACCTGGTGCCCTTGCAGCGCAACAGCGTGCGCATCGATCAGGGGTTCGACGGCGCTTTCAGCCATCGCGATGCCCAGAACCGGCACGCGCTGGATTTCGCTGCCGAAACCGGCACGCCGGTGCTGGCGGCGCGCGGCGGGGTGGTGATGCAGGTGGAGTCGGACTTCGACCAGGCCGGCCTCAAGGAAAAGTACGGCGGCCGCGCCAATTTCGTCCGCATCCTGCATGACGACGGCACCATGGCGCTGTATGCGCACCTGCAGGAAAACGGCGTGCATGTGCGATTGGGCCAGCGTGTGCGGCAGGGCCAGCAGATCGGTTTGTCGGGCAACACCGGTTTCACCAGCGGCCCGCACCTACATTATGTCGTGCAGGTGAATCGCGGCATGCGGCTGGAGTCGATTCCAATCCGGGTGCGTGGGCCGCAGGGACTCTTGAACTTCTGACTTGGAGGGTTCGTGGTTGATGGTTCGTGGATGGTGGATGCAAACGTCACCTGTGCCGCCATCAACCACCAACCTCCAACCACCAACCTCTATAATTCTGCCCCTCCCCAAACCCTGACGCGCCATCCGCGCGCCGCCGCCATGTCCGATGTCTCCACCGAAGCCGCGCGCCGTCGCACCTTCGCCATCATTTCGCACCCCGATGCCGGCAAGACCACGCTGACCGAAAAACTGCTGCTGTTTGGCGGTGCGATCCAGATGGCCGGCTCGGTCAAGGGTCGCAAGGCGGCGCGGCATGCGACGTCCGACTGGATGGCGATGGAGAAGGAGCGCGGCATTTCCGTCACCAGTTCGGTGATGCAGTTCCCGTACGAAGGCCGCGTGATCAATCTGCTCGACACACCCGGTCACGCCGATTTCGGCGAGGACACCTATCGCGTGCTGACCGCAGTGGACTCGGCACTGATGGTGATCGACGTCGCCAAGGGCGTGGAAGAACGCACCATCAAGCTGATGGAAGTGTGCCGCCTGCGCGACACGCCGATCATGACCTTCATCAACAAGCTCGATCGCGAGGGCAGGAACACCATCGATCTGCTCGATGAAGTCGAATCGGTGCTCGGCATCCAGTGCGCGCCGGTGACCTGGCCGATCGGCATGGGCTCGCGCCTGAAGGGTGTCGTGCACCTGATCACCGGCGAAGTGCATCTGTACGAACAGGGCCGCAACCTGACCCGACAGGATTCGACGATTTTCCCATCGCTCGACGATCCGCGCGTCGAGGCCAGCATCGGTGCGGGCCTGCTGGCGGAGTTGCGCGACGAACTGGAGCTGGTGCAAGGCGCATCGCATCCGTTCGATGCGGCCGCGTATCTGTCGGGCAAGCAGACGCCGGTGTTCTTCGGTTCGGCCGTCAACAACTTCGGCGTGCAGATTCTGCTGGACTTCTTCGTCGAGCACGCGCCCTCGCCGATGCCGCGCGACACCACCACGCGTGAAGTGGGCGCCTACGAGCCGCAACTCAGCGGTTTCGTGTTCAAGATCCAGGCCAACATGGATCCGCAGCATCGTGACCGCGTTGCGTTCATGCGCATCTGTTCGGGCAAGTTCGAGGCCGGCATGAAGGCGTTGCATGTGCGCAGCGGCAAGGAAGTGAAACTGGCCAACGCGTTGACCTTCATGGCCAGCGATCGCGAAATCGCCGAAACCGCGTGGCCGGGCGACGTGATCGGCATCCACAACCACGGCACGATCTCGATCGGCGACAGCTTCACCGAAGGCGAGGCGCTGAGCTTTACCGGCATCCCGAATTTCGCGCCAGAACTGTTCCGCCGCGCACGCCTGCGCGACCCGCTCAGGCTCAAGCAATTGCACAAAGGCCTAGCGCAATTGAGTGAGGAAGGGGCGACGCAATTCTTCCGCCCACTGATGAGCAACGACCTGATCCTCGGCGCCGTCGGCACGCTGCAGTTCGAGGTGGTCGCCTACCGGCTCAAGGACGAATACAGCGTCGACGCCGCGTTCGAGCAGGTCGGTGTCGTCACCGCACGCTGGATCCGCTGCGACAACGCGAAAAAACTCGAGGAGTTCCGCGACAAGAACGCGATGAACCTCGGCATCGACGCCGCCGGCGAACTGGTCTACCTCGCCCCCACCCGCGTCAACCTGCAACTCACCCAGGAACGCTGGCCGGACGTGCGCTTCCTGGCCACGCGCGAGCATGCGCATGCGGTGGGTGTTGATTGAGCCTGGACTGCCTGTTCAAGCGCTGAGTGTCTTGATCCACTCCGGATCGGGTTGGTCCAGGTCGTAATACTCGAAAATCAGGTGGATACGGTCGCTGTCCCCATCATTACGCACGCCATGCGCACCCAGATTATTGACTTCCACTGATTCGCCTTCGACAAGGTAGTAGCCGACTCCGTTGATGAAGAAGGTCACCCGATCGTTGGTCAGTAGTGGGACATGGACCTTGTGCGGCCACTTGGCAGCCGGATTGGCATCGACATGGGTCTTGATGATGCCTCCCGGAGCCATGCGCGCCAACATGACCCGGGGGAACATGCTTCGCTGATAACCATACCCTGCCGTGGCCTGCGCCATGACCGGTTCGATCAGCGGGCGCCAAGTCGCCCATAAAGGACGGTCATAGGACTGCCGCCAGTCGCGAGTCGACTCGACGAAGCGAAAAACGATGTGCCGTGTCTTGTCCAGCACTTCAAACTTGTTCGGCTTGTCGGAATTTTCCGCATCCCAGATGTCTTCGGGAATCTGCATCACCGCATCGCGCAGGGCCGCGATGTCAACTTGACCGAGATGGCGGATGGAAAGGGTTTTACGTGGATTCGGATGCATGTCAGAACTCGTAGCCAAAAAGCTGCAGGTCACGCGAGTAGCGGCGTTCAACGCCCTGTTTCAGTTCGCCGTCATAGTAATCCCGGTAGCCACGCCGGCTGGTGCTGTTGACCTTTTCCAGGGATTGGGAAGAAATCCCGATCCGCGAACACAGGGCGTCGTATGAAGCCTGCATCTCTTCCACGCGTCCAACCATGTCAGCCATCAGGGTCCCGCCCTCATCGACCAGGAAGCTGTGTTGGGACTGGAACAGAATATGTTGTTCCGGAGGATCCAGGAAAAGCATGTGTCGCATCACAGCTTGCGGCTCCCGTGTGAACACATCGCCGTTGCGCATCATGAATGCGCAATAGGACACGAATCGGTCGTACGGATTTCGCACAAACGCAAACTTGAAATAACTTGCGAACCTTTCTTCCCCAAGAAACGGCCGCACTTGCTGCAGACTCAGATGACCATGCTTGATCTGCGCAAGCTCGTCGTATGGAAAGCGCTTGTTCACGAACAGGCCAACTTGTTCGATATCCTCGGCCCCAAGATGGGTGCGCAAGGCCTGGCGTACGGAATGGGTACCCGTCTTGGGGATGGCTGCAAAAACAAAACGATGTTGATGCGAGACGATCATGGGGGCAAGGCAAATAGAGTGTTCACATGATAAGCAATATGTATGCGGCTGGGATGATGAAAACGCGACAGGGAGAGCCTGACGCGTCATCGCGTGGGGCGTCCTTCGACAGGCCAAGAGCCTGCTCAGCGCTCGATCCGGGAAGATCTCCGGGTGCCTCCGGATCAAGTCCGGGGTTACCCGGGCTACGGAGGTGACGGGAAATTGACGCTGCTCTCAGGTCGACCACGGCGTAAAGTTGCTCGCTCTACCAATGCACGAGATCGTCATGCGCAAACCAGTTTTCTTCGCGGCAATCCTCGCCTTCGCATTGCTTGCTGCGTGCAGCCGCAACCAATCCGAAGAGGCTTCGACCATGCCTGATGCCGTCCCGGCCGATGAGCCGGTGACGCAGCCCGTGCCGCAAGTAGACACGGCGATTACTCCCGCCCCACCAGTTGCCAGCAATCGGGCACAGGAACCGGTCCCGCCTGCCCCCGTCGTCGACGGCATGTACGTCATCTACAAATGCGACGACGGCACCGAGCCCAGGATCACGTTCTCCGGCAACCTGGTGAAGGTTGAATTGACGGTCGAAAGCAAAGCCGTCGTGTTGTCGGCGCGCGCGTCCGCCACCAACATGAGCGATACGTATTCCGATGACACCCTGACGCTGCATCGCGATGGCTTGGGCGTCACGTTGGACTCGGGCGGCAAGACCACGCGCTGCACCGAGTCGCAAGCCAGCGCCTGACGGCACATCGAGCAATTGCCCTGCGCCAGGCGCAGAATCTGTCGACATGGACTCCATGCGCCCACATCCTGCTGTATCGGCCCGCGAGGAATTCGCCAGCGCACTGACGCACGGCCTCGGCGCGACGGCGGCATTGGCCGGCGGCGCCGTGTTGATCGTGCTGGCCGCGTTGCATGGCGATCGTTGGCAATTGATCGCTGCCATTGTCTTCGGCATCTGCCTGTTGCTGCTGTACGTGGCCTCGACGCTGTACCACGCCATCCAGCATCCCGTCGCCAAGGCGCGGCTCAAGGTCCTCGATCACTGCGCGATCTATCTGCTGATTGCCGGCACCTATACGCCGTTCACGCTGATCGCATTGCGCGGTTCCCTGGGCTGGATCCTGTTCACGACGATCTGGCTGCTGGCGATCCTGGGCGTGGTGTTCAAGCTGTATTTCACCGGCCGTTTCAAGTTGATCTCGACGCTGATCTACGTGGCGATGGGCTGGCTGGTCATACTCGCGATCCGTCCCGTCACCGCGGCATTGGACGACTGGACGTTTGGATGGTTGCTGGCCGGCGGCGTGGCTTACACGCTGGGGACCGTGTTCTACCACCTTCCGTCATTGCGTTATTCGCACGCGATCTGGCACCTGTTCGTCATTACCGGCAGCGTCTGCCACTACATCGCGGTCATGGCGCAGGTGTTGCCGGTTCGCTGAACGAAAGCGCGGCGGCTTCACCGTAGTTTTACCTGCATATGGGGAAGGTGTCGAAATTGCTGCTTGGGATGCGCCATGCCCGATTACTCAACACCTGCAAACCCCTCCGTACACCGTTGCCCATCGAAGACGTGCCTATGGAATACGCAACGCGCAGCCGCGCGTGCGATCGGAGTTGACGCATGAACCCGTCTGCGCCCACCTCCGGCACAGCCCCCGCACTCTTGGGCACGCTGCGGCGGCATCCATTTCTGGTTGTGCTCGCGGCGCTGCTGGCCGCGTTGGTGGTGTTGTTTGTGCTGTGGGACTGGAACTGGTTCAAGCGGCCGATCGAACGCCGCGTGCAGGCGCAGACCGGCCGGGCGCTCAAGATCGTTGGTGACCTCGCTGTGGATCTCGGCAGGATCACGACGGTGCGCGCGGATGGATTGCGTTTTGGCAACGCCGCATGGTCGAAGCAGCCGACCATGGCGGAAACCGAACGTCTCGAAATACAGTTCGAACTGTGGCCGGCGATTTTCAGACGCGAGTTCATCATCCCGCAGCTGCGGTTGAGCAAGCCGCGCCTGCAGCTGGAACGCGGCCCGGAAAATGTCGGCAACTGGGTGTTCGGCAAAGAAGGCGGCAAGCCGCCGCAATTCCGCAACCTGTGGATCGACGATGGCCGGGTGGCCTTCATCGATGGCAAACGCAAGACCGATATCGATGTCACCGTCGCCAGCCAAGCGGCCAGCACCAACGAAGCTGCGCCCACCATCGCCATCGAGGGCGGCGGTCGCTGGCAGGGCAACCGCTTCACCATGAAGGGCACGGCCGAATCGCCGCTCGAACTTCGCAATACCGAACAGCCCTATCGAATCGACATGCGCGCATCCTCGGGATCGACCCATGCGCATGCCCGCGGCACGTTGCTGGATCCGCTGCGCATTCGCGACTTCGACCTGAAACTGGCGCTGTCCGGACAAAACCTCGAGGACCTGTATCCGCTGATCGGTGTCGCCATACCGCCGACGCCACCCTACAAGTTCGACGGCCGCCTCACGCGCGATGGCCGGACCTGGAAATACGACGGATTCACCGGAACGCTCGGCGACAGTGACCTCGGCGGCTATGCCCATGTCACCAATGGCGACCGCACGTTCCTGAAGGCCGACCTGCGCTCTAAACGATTGGACCTGGACGATCTCGCCGGTTTCATCGGCGGGGCCCCGCAAGCCGGTGGCAGCGAATCCACCAACGCCAAACTCAAGGCGAGGGCGGCGGCGCAGGCGGCGCGGTCGCGGGTGCTGCCGGATACGCCCTACGAACTGGACAAGCTGCGTGCGATGGATGCCGACGTGCGGCTGCGCGCGGCGCGTCTTAACGCGCCATCGTTACCGCTCGACGACATGGACGCGCATCTGTTCCTCGACAACGGCGTGCTGAGGCTGGACCCGCTGAACTTCGGCGTGGCCGGCGGCGATATTCGTTCGACCATCCGCATGAACGCGCGCGAGGCAACCATCCGCACCAATGCCGATATCACCGCACGCGGATTGAATATCGGCAAGTTGTTGCCCAATGCGAAATTGATGCAGGGAGCCGTGGGCAAGGTCGGTGGCAAGATGGCGATCAACGGCACCGGCAATTCGATCGCACAAATCCTTGGCAGTTCCAACGGCGATATTTCCGTCGGCATGGGACGCGGCCAGATCAGCAATTTGCTGATGGAATGGGCCGGCCTGGACATCGCCGAGGCATTGAAGTTCATCATCAGCAAGGATCGCAAGATCCCGATCCGTTGCGCCTTCGGCGACTTTGGCGTGCGCAACGGCGTCATGACGACGCGTGCGCTGGCCTTCGACACCACTGACACCATCATCATCGGCGAAGGCGATATCAGCCTGAAGAACGAAACATTGAATCTGACGCTGAAACCGCGGCCGAAGGATCGCAGTATTTTTTCACTGCGTTCACCACTGCTGGTCAGCGGCACCTTCAAGGATCCCTCGTTCAAGCCGGATTTCAAGCGGGTCGGATTGCGCGGCGCGATCGCGTTGGCCCTGGGCAGCATCGCGCCGCCGGCTGCTTTACTGGCGACGATTGAGTTTGGTCCGGGCGAAGACAGTAACTGTGGCGGCCGTTATGCGAAGTAGGCACGCATCGGTCACTGCGATGTTGTAGAGCAAGGGAACGCTCACGACGCGATATAGCGCTGCAGCTGATCGAGCTCGAGTTGCTGATCCTCGATCACGGCCTTGACCAGGTCACCGATCGAGATGATCCCCACCACCGTGTCATTTTCCATCACCGGCAGATGGCGGATGCGACTCTCGGTGACAATCTGCATGCAGTGATCGGCGGTGTCGTGCAAGCCGATGGTGACGACATCAGCCGTCATGATCTCGCTGACCGGCGTATCCGCCGATGACCGGCCTTGCAACACGATCTTGCGCGCGTAATCGCGTTCGGAGAGGATGCCGGCGAGGCGACCCCCCTGCATCACCAGCACCGCGCCGATGCGTTTATCGGCCATCAACTTGATCGCATCGATCACCGGCACATCCGGGTCGATGGCGTGGATTTCAGACGTTTTCGACGCGAGCAGCTGGCGTACCGTACGCATCACCGACTCCTTCGACTGCCATTTGTGCCGAGGATACTCCTGCGGCGGGGCGCCAGGCATCGACCAGGTACAACGGCCTCTGCTTGGACTCCTCGTACAGGCGGCCCAGGTATTCCCCGATCAAGCCAAGCGCGATCAACTGCACGCCGCCCAGGAACAGGATCACCACCATCATCGTCGGCCAGCCCGCCACAGGATCGCTCCACAACAGCGCCTTGAGCACGATCCAGATCGCATAGGCGAACGCAACCAGCGCCGTCACCAATCCCACATACGTCGCAACCCGCAATGGCGCCGTCGAGAAACTGGTGATGCCTTCCAGCGCGAAGTTCCACAACGTCCACAGACTGAATTTGCTGGTGCCAGCGACGCGCGGCTGCCGTTGGTAGGGGATCGCGACCTGGTTGTAGCCAACCCAGCCAAACAGTCCCTTCATGAAGCGATGCCGTTCGCGCAATTGTTTCAGGCCCGCCAGCGAGCGCGGCGACAACAGCCGGAAATCGCCAGTGTCGGCGGGCACCGGTGTCTTCGACAGTCGGCCGATCAGCCGGTAGAAGCCATGCGCGGTGGTCCGTTTGAGCCAGCTATCGCCGTCGCGCAGGGTCCGCGTGCCGTGGACATCGTCGTAGCCTTCGCGCCACTTGGCGACGAATTGCGGGATCAGTTCCGGTGGATCCTGGCCATCGGCGTCGAGGATGAGTACAGCCCCCCTGTCGACATGATCCAGACCGGCGGTGAGCGCTGCCTCCTTGCCGAAATTGCGCGACAGCCGCAGCAACGACACGCGCGGATCGCTCGCCGCCAACGCCTGCAGCAGTTGCCAGGTGCCGTCACTGCTGCCGTCATCGATGTACAACACGCGGCTCTCCACGGCCTGCAACTGGTCCAGCGCCGCGGCAATCCGCGGATGCAGGATCGGCAGCGCTTCGCTTTCGTTGTGGGCGGCAACGACAACGGTCAATGCATCGTCGGATGTCATGCGATGAGTCGTCATGGGTCGGATGTTAGCCCAGCCTGCATTCAACAGATGCTCAATCGAGCGTGCGCAGGTAACTGGCGCCGCCGATATACCGCATCTGCCGCTCGATGGCGCGCGCGCGACGCTGCACATACGGGCCCGGCCGGCCGGCCTTGTAACGTTTTGGATTGGGCAGCACGGCGGCCAGTCGCGCGCCCTCCGCCGCAGTCAGGCGCTTGGCATCCTTGCCAAAAAATGTCACCGCCGCGGCTTGCGCGCCATACACGCCATCGCCGAATTCCGCGAAATTGGCGTACAGCTCCAGGATCCTGGACTTCGGCCACAACGTTTCGATCAGCAGCGTGTACCAGGCCTCGATGCCCTTGCGCACCCAGCTACGCCCGCTCCACAGGAACAGGTTCTTGGCGAGTTGCTGGCTGATGGTGCTGGCGCCGCGCACCTTGCGGCCACGCGCGTTGTTTTTGCGTGCCTTTTCGATGGCCTTCAGGTCGAAGCCATGATGGATGGCGAAATTCTGGTCCTCCGCCGCAACCAGCGCGATCGGCAGACTGGTTGAGATTTCATCGAGGTCGCGCCAGGCGTGCGCCGACCGGTAGCGCCAGTCGCCATGCTTCCAGGCCGCGAACTGGCGGATCGCCATGAAGGCCGAGAAGGGCGGGTCGACGAAGCGCAAGATCGCCACCTGCAACACCGACGCCAACACGAACAGAAACGGCAGCGCCAGAATCCAGCGCATCCAGCGGCGGCGGCGTGGCTTGTTCGCGGTGGCAACTATCCCCATCTGTCCCAATCTCCACACACCGTTGCGGCGATCAGCATTATCTTCGATGCCCGATCTTCGCTGCTTGGTTCTTGATGTCTGATCTTCAAGGTATTTCGCCTGGCGCCATGCCGGCCGACCCAGCCGAGCCCATCCGATGACCGCTCCCAGCCTTCAGCCCGACACCCTGACGCGTTTCCTGCTGAACCATGCCGGTGTACGCGGCGTCCGTGTACACCTGGACGAGACATGGCGAC
>JAJAYW010000154.1 GCA_026786005.1 Lysobacter sp.
GGCTTACCCCGATGGCGTAACTGAAACCTCGAGCACCTGCATCGGTGACACGGGCGCAAACCCGGCCGCGATCTGCGATCACGCCTTCGTGGTGCTCGACGATGCGCAGAGCAAGCTGCGCACGATCCTGGCGCTGGAGCAGATGCCGCATTTCGGCAAGCAACCGCTCTGGCGGATCGTGGATGCAGTGGAGCCGGAGGAACTCGGCGATCGCGATATCCATGTGGCATCGGGCACCTGCCAGCGGCACGCCATCGCCGACGCCACCGTGGTGGCGCTGGTGCAGCCTGCCGAAAGGGAGTGGTTATCGCCGTTGCGCGCGTGGCGTTTCGACATCCATGCCGGCAAGTTGATTGTGATTCCTGTCGACGGCATTCGTTGCCATAACGAAGGGTTCGGCTACGAGGGCTGAGTCTGGGATAATTGCCCGCTCACCCCACGAGTCAGGCTGATGACCCAGAAGACCATCCTCAACGACGCCCACCGCGCGCTCGGCGCCAAGATGGTCGATTTCGGCGGTTGGGACATGCCGCTGCACTACGGCTCGCAGGTCGAGGAGCATCACCTGGTGCGGCGCGATGCCGGGATGTTCGATGTCAGCCACATGACCGTCGTCGACCTGCGCGGCGCGCGCGTCCGCGACTTCCTGCGCATGCTGGTCGCCAACTCGGTCGACAAGCTCAAGGTGCCGGGCAAGGCTCTGTACACCTGCATGCTCAACGACAGCGGCGGCGTCATCGATGACCTGATCATCTATTACCTGTCAGAAGATTTCTTCCGCCTCGTCGTCAATGCCGCCACTCGCGAGAAAGATGTTGCGTGGATCACGCAGCAGGCTGCGCCCTTCGCGGTCGACGTCAGCGAACGTCCGGAACTGTCGATGATCGCCGTGCAAGGCCCGACCGCACGCGAACGCGTGCTCGGCCTGCTGGCCCACGACGCCGCCGCGGCCGCCAAGAAAATCGGCAAGTTCGTCGCTATCGAAGCCGCCATGCGCGACGGCACGCCGCTGTTCATCGCGCGCACCGGCTACACCGGCGAGGACGGCTTCGAGATCATCGTGCACGAGGACAAGGCCGTCGCGTTGTGGAACGCCTTGCTTGCGGCCGGCGTCAAACCGGCAGGCCTCGGCGCGCGCGACACCTTGCGTCTGGAAGCCGGCATGAATCTGTACGGACAGGACATGGACGACACCGTGTCGCCGTACGAAGCCGCGCTGGCCTGGACTGTCGCGCTCGACGATGATCCCGATGCAAAGCCGCGCGCCTTTACCGGTCGCAGCGTCCTCGAACAACAAAAAGCCGCTGGCGCACCACGGCAGATGGTCGGCTTGGTGATGGACGAAAAGGGCGTGCTGCGCCACGGGCAGACAGTGCTGACCGGCAATGGCGACGGCGAGATCCTCTCCGGCACGTTCTCGCCGACGCTGGGCAAGGCCATCGCCTTCGCGCGCATTCCGGCGGGCGAGCCGGGCATGGTCCGTGTCGATATCCGCGGCAAGGAAGTGCCGGTGCGCCTGGTCAAGTTCCCGTTCGTGCGCGACGGCAAACCGCAGGACGGCATGTGAGCCAGCGCCGCCCAGCTTCGCTAAACTACGTGCTATTCCAGCCCAACCGACCGACACCCGGAGCCACCCGATGATCGAAATTCCAGGCGACCTCAAATTCCTGAAGTCCCACGAGTGGGCCCGCGTCGAAGGCGACGGCAGGATCACCGTCGGCATCTCCGACCACGCACAGGGATTGCTGGGCGATCTGGTCTATGTCGAATTGCCCGAGGTTGGCGATCGCATCGAAGCGGGTAACACCTGCGCTGTGGTCGAGTCGGTCAAGGCCGCGTCCGACGTGTACGCACCGGTCACCGGCAAAGTGGTCGAAGTCAACGCCGTGTTGTCCGACAAACCTGAAACGATCAACGAAGACGCTTACGGCGACGGCTGGATCTTCGTGCTCGAGGCCGAAGAGCCCGAGCAGATGAACGAGCTGCTGGCGCCTGATGATTACGCCGAGTTGCTTGAAGACGACGATCACTGAAAGCAGGGAGTCGGGAGTCGGGAGTGGGGAGTGGGAAATCGCAAGCCTGCCATTTTGATCTGGCTTGTTTTTGCTCGTCATTCCCGCGCAGGCGGGAATCCATGCCCGCCAACCCACCGCACAACATCTGAAGATCTGAAAGTCCACGAGCATGAGTTCCCGCCTGCGCGGGAATGACGAGCAAAGTGTGTTCTTTTCCAATTTCCCACTCCCCACTCCCCACTCCCGGCTCTCCAATGCCCTTCATCCCCCACACCGAAGCCGACGTCCGCGACATGCTCGCAGCGATCGGCGCGTCCGACATCGAAACGCTGTTCGACGAGATCCCCGAATCGCTGAAGGTCAAATCGCTGGCCAAGGTGCCGGAAGGCCTGTCGGAGATGGACACCGTCAAGCTGATGCGCGAACGCGCCAGGCAGGACGAAGCCACGTTGAACTTCGCCGGCGCCGGCGCGTACGAGCACCACATTCCGGCCGCGATCTGGCAGATCGTCGGCCGCGGCGAGTTCTATTCGGCGTACACGCCGTACCAGGCCGAGGCCAGCCAGGGCACGCTGCAACTGATCTACGAATACCAGACGATGATGACGCGGCTGACCGGCATGGACGTCAGCAATGCCTCGATGTACGACGGCGCGACCGCGTTGGCCGAGGCGGTGCTGATGGCCGAGCGCAGCGCGCGCAAGGGACCGCGCAAGGTGCTGGTGCCGCGCGGCGTGCATCCGGCGTACCGCAAGGTGCTGGAGGCGATCCTGCCGTTGCAGCAGATCGAGATCGTCGAATTCGATTTCTGCCACGACGCCGGCACTGGGGGCGCGGTGTCGCCGCAGTGGCTGGCGGAACAGGACTTCGGCGAGTTCACCGCGCTGGTGATCCCGCAACCGAATTTCCTCGGCGTGCTCGAGGACGTCGACGCATTGACCGATTGGGCGCATGCCAAGGGCGCACTGGTGATCGCGGTGGTCAATCCGATGTCGCTTGCGCTGCTCAAGGCGCCGGCGCAATGGGGCGGCGCGTCTGGACAGCGCGCTGGCGCCGACATCGTCTGCGGCGAAGGCCAGCCGCTCGGCGTGCCGCTGTCGTCGGGCGGGCCCTACTTTGGCTTCCTGGCATGCCGACAGGAACTGGTGCGCAACATGCCGGGCCGCATTGTCGGACGCACCACCGACCTCGATGGTCGTGGTGGTTTCGTGCTGACCCTGCAGGCGCGCGAACAGCACATCCGCCGCGCCAAGGCGACCTCGAACATCTGCACCAACCAGGGGTTGCTGGTCACGGCCGCGACCATCTACATGGCGTTGCTTGGTCCGGACGGGTTGAAGAAGGTCGCCAGCGCTTCCGCGGCAAATCTGCGTTCGTTGCGCGACAAGCTCGGCTCGATTCCAGGCGTCGAGCCGGTGTTTGCAGACCGCGTGCACTTCCACGAGATGGCGTTCAAGCTGTCCAGGCCCGCCAGCGAAGTCGTCGAGATGCTAGCTGCGCGGCGCATCGTCGCCGGCGTGTCGCTGGGCGAGGAATACCCGGAACTGGGCGACGCGTTGCTGGTGTGCGTCACCGAAACCAAGTCGGAAGCCGACCTCGATGCGTTCGCGAAGGCGCTTGCCGATGCACTGATCTGACGTCAGACACATTGCTTCAAGCGGAACCCGCGTCGGCAACGACGCGGGTTTTTCTTTCTGCAACGCATCGCAGGGACAGTGCGGCACGGTGCACGACGGCGAAAATTTTTCGCGCATTTCCGCGCAAATGGACTTGTGCAACGCGGAATCGAGCCACCGCCGAAAACTTTTTTTGGCTGGCCAAGCGAGGCGTCAGAGATGATTGCATCCTTCAATGCCGATGCAATGGAGCGCACGCATGCATACGCGATATGCAACGCAACTCTGAATAAATACCTATAAAACACGCCTTTTTTTTGCAGCACGCCTTTTTGTTGCGCGCGGCACGCGTTGCAGGAGCGGTGTTGCCGATGCTGACGCGCCATGATCGCTGTCGGTATCGATCGTGACTGGGTGAAAAATAATTGCCACAAAGTGTTGACAGTGCCAAAAACCGTGATTACGTTTCGCCCAGCAGACGTTTCCTGCGGAACAGAGTGAGCCGAATCAACGCAATAGTACGAAGCACAACACAGCGCTCCGCCCGGACATTCATGACGGTGGACTCAGGCTTCGTCTCCTTCGAAAAAACCCAACATCTTCCAGAACACTCGACCCGTGGCGTCCGGCGCCACGGGTTTTTTATTGAGAGCGACCTGTGCAGCGGCAACGCGCGGCGCTCGAAAGAATCCGTTCCGCTGCGCCTTGCGCAACGGCGGTTGATCGCGGGTCCGACTCCCGCGGTGTTGCTTCCACCTGGGCAGTTCCATCCGATAGTCAACTGACGAGGAGCCATCCAATGGCTATGAAAAAAGCTGCTAAGAAACGTCCCGCCAAGAAGGCGGCGAAGAAATCCACCAAGAAAGCTGCGAAGAAAGTAGTCCGCAAGGCAGCCAAGAAGGTCGCGCGCAAGCCGGCCAAGAAAGCCGCCAAGAAGACTGCCAAGAAAGCAGCAAAGAAGACTGTAAGAAAGGCCGCCAAGAAGAAGGTCGCCAAGAAAAAGGTAGCGAAGAAGAAGGTTGCCAAGAAGTCCGCCAAGAAGGCTGCGAAAAAAGTAGCCAAGCGGAAGCCAGCCAGAAAGGCCGCCAAGAAGACCGCCAAGAAGGCTGCGAAGAAGACAGCCAAGAAGGCGACCAAGAAGGCTGCAAAGAAGACAGCCAAGAAGGCCACCAAGAAGCGCGCAAAGAAGGCCGCCAAGAAGCCTGCAAAGAAAGCCAAGCGCGCCAAGGCTGCACCTGCAACCATGCCGGCCATGCCGGCGCCAATGATCTAGTCGCCCCGATTAGACGTAACCCATGCTCTCCTCCCGCGCCCAGGCGGGGGGAGAGTTTTTTATTTGGGGCGCCGAAAAAAAAGTTCCGTTGGCCAAGATCAAGGCGTTGGCAGCTGATCGCGAGCGAATCCGATTGTAGAGGAGCGGCCTGGCCGCCGACTTGCCGCGTGACGCAGAGTGGCCGCGAGCATCTTTTCGGCTGATAAGAAAATCAGAATCGCCACGGATTGCGCGGATCAGCGCGGGTGCGGTCTTGGTCTTGCAAGAAATCTGCTGACCCGTGACTGATACCGAGGTTACGCCCGGCTGTCGAATCGCAGCATCAGATGCAGGGTGGGCCTTGGCCCGCCTCGTCGGCTGCATCGTTGGTCAATGGCGAAAGCAGCGGAGCAAGCTCCGCTCTACAAAGACCTGTGTGTCCGTCGACGCTGCGACTTATTCCGGTGCAGCGTTGGAGCTTGAGGATTCCATGCCGGCGTTCGGCGAATCCTCGGCATACATCGTGTCCGCTGCTTGCGGCTCGCGCTTGATCCACGCCACCGCCGGCAAACCCACGGCGCGATCGAGGATGGTTGGCAGCAGGCCAGACGGCAGCGAGCTGTCGCTGTTCCACAGGATCGCGATGCCGAGGTCGCGCTCCGGCATCACCGCCATGACGCCGCGATAGCCCTGCACCGCGCCGCCGTGGAAGACCAGTTCGCGGCCGGCGTAGTTGTAGACGCGCCAACCCAGGCCGTAACCCGCCGAGAACACCCGCTCACGACGCCACGGCGAACCGCGCATTTCCGATGGTGTCGAGATGACCGGTGCATGCAGCGTCGCCAGCAGCGGCGCCGGCAACACGTCCGGGCGATGTCCGGTGTGCGCGATCAGGTATTGCGCCATGTCGGCGATGCTGGCGTTGACGCCTGCAGCCGGTGGCAAACGGTAGTACGTCGGTTTCGGCATCCGCGACACCCAGCTGCCACCACCGCGGATGTGCGGCTTGGCCCAGCGCGAACTGGCGGCGATGCCTTCCAGCCCGTAACTCGCATCGTTCATGCCGAGCGGCTTGAAGATGCGACGTTGCACGTTCTCGCTGAAGAACTGACCGGTGGCCGCGAACACGACATCACCGATCATGCTGAAGGCGACATTCTGATAGGCATAACACTCGCCAGGCGCGCATTTCATCGGCGTGTACGCCAGCTTCTGCACCAGGCCGTGGTAGTCGGCATTGGCTTCGATGTCGCGATCGTACGCGTTGTGGGTCAGGCCGACGCGATGGCTGAGGATGTCGGCGACGGTCAGGCGCTGCGCGGCCGTCGGATCGGACAACCGGAACGCAGGCATGAAATCGACCAGCTTGCTGTCCCAGCGCAGCGCGCCATCGTTGACCAGCATGCCGGTCATCGTGCCGGCGAAGGATTTGGACAACGATGCGAGCCGGAACACGGTATGCGCATCGACCGGCTCGGCGGCCGACATGTCCGTGATGCCGTATCCGCGCGCGCTGAGCACACGGCCGTTTTGCACTATCGCCAACGCAAGGCCGGGAACGCGCTGGTTGGCCACCAACTCCTGCGCCAGCATCTCGAATTCGCGGACATCGAAGCCGGGTGCCAGCGGCATCGCGCGTGGCGTCGAGACCGGCGCGGCATAGGGCAGCGGAGCCTGCGCGTAGTTGCTTGAGGGATTGCTATAGGTGGTTGGCGCGGGAACCGAAGGCGACGTCACCGGTGCGGTGTTCCAGCGCAGCGGTGTCTGTGCCGTGGACGTGAGCGCCAGCGGTAACAGCAAACCGACCAGACCGATCCGCGCCACCCGCCATGTCCGCCGTTGCCGCTGGATCTGGTTGTCTTTCATCGGGCGTTCCCCCTGCGTATGCTGCGGCATCGGGCCGTCTTCATCCGATACTAGTCCGTCCAAACCAGTCGTTGCATGAACAAGGGGAGCTTTCATGGTTATTTCGTTGATCCTGCTCGCAATTGTGATCGTTTTTGCATTGTGGGCCGTCGGCATCTACAACGGCCTGATCACGGCCCGCAATGCCTTCAAGAACGCCTTCGCCCAGATCGACGTGCAGCTGCAGCGGCGTTTTGACCTGATCCCGAACCTGATCGAGACGGCCAAGGGCTATCTCCAGCACGAGCGCGGCACCCTGGAAGCGGTGACCGCCGCCCGAACTGCGGCGCAGGCCGGCTTGTCGGCGGCCAAGGCCAGCCCGGGCGACCCGGCGGCAATGGCCGAGCTGGCGCAAACCCAAGGTGTCTTGAACGGGGCGCTGAGCCGGCTGATGGTGGTGGTCGAGGCCTATCCGGACCTCAAGGCCAACCAGAACATGATGCAGTTGACCGAGGAACTCACCAGCACCGAGAACAAGGTGGCGTTTGCGCGCCAGGCGTTCAACGATTCGGTGATGGGCTACAACAACAGGCGCGAAGTGTTTCCGTCGAGCGTCGTCGCCGGCATGTTCAATTTCGCCCCAGCGGCGTTGCTGGAGATTCCGGAAGAAAAACAGGCGATCGTGCGCGAGGCGCCGAAGGTGCAGTTCTGAGAGGCGAATGGGAGTGGGGGAGTGGGTAGTGGGGAGTGGGAGAAGCAAAACAATGCGCTGTCCATCTACCGCCTTCCCACTTCCTACTTCCGCTAGTAACCAATGAACTTCTTTGAACACCAGGCCGCCGCCCGCAAGACCTCGACCCGCCTCGTGGTCCTGTTCGCGCTCGCAGTGCTCGGCATCGTCGCCGCGGTCGATGTCGCAGTACTGATCGTGTTCGGTGGCGGGGATGCGCAAGGCATCGCTGCATTGCTGGCGTTCACCAGCGTGGCCACGATCGGCATCATCGGGCTGGGGTCGCTGTTCCGCATTGCATCGCTGCGCGGCGGCGGCGAATCGGTCGCGTTGCAGTTGGGCGGCGAGGCGGTGCCGGAAAACACCACGGATACGCAACTGCGCCGGCTGCGCAACGTCGTCGAGGAAATCGCCATCGCCTCCGGCGTCCCGGTGCCGCGCATCTATGTGCTGGAACACGAAGCCGGCATCAACGCCTTCGCCGCGGGCTATTCGCCCTCCGATGCCGTCGTCGCAGTCACGCGAGGCGCGCTGGAAAAACTCAATCGCGACGAGTTGCAGGGCGTCATAGCGCACGAGTTCAGCCATATCCTCAACGGCGACATGCGGCTGAATATCCGCCTGATCGGCGTGCTGTTCGGGATCCTGATGCTGGGCCTGATCGGCCGCAAGATCCTGCAGCACGGACGCTTCGGCGGCCGCAACAAGGGCGCCGGCGCCATCATGATCGTGGCGTTGATCGCGATCATCGTCGGCTACATCGGCCTCTTCTTCGGCCGCATGATCAAGGCCGGTGTCAGCCGCACGCGTGAATCGCTGGCCGATGCGTCAGCGGTGCAGTTCACGCGGCAGGCGGTGGGTTTGTCGGGCGCACTGAAAAAAATCGGCGGCATCGGCGAGGGCTCGCGGTTGAACGAGCGCGGCGATGCCGAGGAAGTCAGCCACATGCTGTTCGGCGATGGTGTCGGCTTCAGTGGTTTGTTCGCGACGCATCCCCCTTTGCTGCAACGTATCCAGGCGCTGGAGCCGTCGTTCCGCGCCGATCAACTCGACGAATTGCAGCGACGCTGGATCGCCGCGCCGCCCAACGGAATGAAGGAGGACGTGCGCTTGGGGTTCGATGTGCAGGGCACGACGCGCTTGCCGGCCGCGTCGCAACAGCTGAATGTCACGCCGCCGATGGTGTCCGCGCAGGTCGCCCTTCCCGCGCCCGACGATTACAAACGCGCCGACAGCATCGTGGCGTCGATTCCCGACGAGTTCCGCGCGCTGGCAACGCAACGCGACGCAGTGATGCCACTGCTGCTGGCGTTGCTGCTGGACGACGCCGGCGACTTGCAGGCCAACCAGCGCGTCGAGATCGCGGCACGCCTGGGCGACGCGGTGGCGCAGTCGTCCGCGCAATGGCGGCCGCAGATGAAGACGCAATTGCATCCCTTGCAGCGCTTGCCGTTGGCGGCGCTGGCATTCCCGGTGTTACGCCTGCGTCCGCGTCCGGAGCTCGACGCGTTTACCGACACGGTGCACGCGGTCATCAATTCCGATGGCGAAGTGTCGTTGTTCGAATATTGCCTGGGCCGCCTGCTGCAGGTGCAGGTGCGCGAGTCGCTGGACCCGTCGCAATACGCGCGCTTTGGCCGACGCAAGACGGGCAACGTCAAGCGCGAGTTCGCGACATTGCTGGCGGTGCTCGCGCATGCGGGACATAACGATGCCGCATCCGCGCAGCGCGCGTACCTGGCTGGCATGCAACGCGTGCTGCCACGCGACCACTTGCCATATCTGCCGCCAACCAACGGTGTTTTGGCACTGGATGCAGTGTGGGAACCGCTGGATGCGCTCGACCCGCTGGCCAAGCAAGTCATGGTGGAAGCGATCACCGCCGCGGTCAGCCACGATGGCCGCGTCAGTGTCGCCGAGGCGGAACTGCTGCGCACGATCTGCGCCGTGCTGCATTGTCCGCTGCCGCCGATGCTGGAACGCCTGTGATCGTCATTCCAGCGACTTTTTAACGGCGAAGCTGGTCAGCCGGTGTCCATTTTGATCTGCTCTTGTTCGTCATTCACGCGAAGGCGGAATTCAGCACTCGTAGAGCGGAATTGGTGAAGTCGCTTCCGCCATGACAATGAATCGTTAGGCTTATCGACGGAATCCAATGCGGGGTTCCGCCTACCTCACCCTCTCCCGCGAATCAAATCCGCTGCACGCTCCGCAATCATCATCGTCGGCGCGTTTGTGTTGCCGGTCGGCAAGGTCGGCATCACCGACGCATCGACCACACGCAAACCCTCGACGCCGCGTACGCGCAATTCCGGATCGACCACGGATGCGTCGTCGCTGCCCATGCGGCAGGTGCCGACCGGGTGATACACCGTTTCGGCCTTGCCGCGGATGAACTCGACCAGCTCCGCGTCCGATAGATCGTTGTGTGCGGGGAAGATCGGCGCGCCGCGGTAGGCATCGAACGCTTTCTGTGCCAACAGCTCGCGCGAAACCTTGGCGCATTCCAGCATCATCTTCAGGTCGAAGCCGTCTGCGTCGCTCAAGTAGTTCGCCTCGATGCGCGCCTTGTCGCTGGCGCGATTGCTGACCAGTGCAACGCGGCCACGGCTGCGCGGATGCAGGAAGCAGGCGTGCAGCGTGTAGCCGTCGCCTTGCAGGCGATGGCGGCCGTGGTCGTCGAGCATTGCGGGGACGAAATGCAGCTGGATGTCGGCGCGATCATCCGGCGCCAAGCGTGAGCGCATAAACCCGCCCGCTTCGGCGATGTTGCTGGTGCCAGGCCCGCTGTGCCCGCGCAGGTAATAGTCGAAGGCGATCTTCAGGTCGCCGACGCGGTCGTAGGTGACGCGCTGCGTGGAATGCTGCAGCGTGCAGATGTCGAGGTGGTCCTGCAGGTTCCCGCCGACATTGGCCGAATCGGCGACGACATCGATCCGATGCTTGCGCAATTCGGCAGCCGGGCCGATCCCGGACAGCATCAACAACTGCGGCGAGTTGATCGCGCCCCCGCACAGGATCACTTCGCGCGTTGCCTGCTGGTGGAAGGCCTTGCCGAAGGCCGAATACACCACGCCATTCGCACGTCGGCTTGTAGAGGACGTGCCGTCGAAGGTGATGGAACTGGCCAGGGCGCCGGTGTGGATGGTGAGGTTCGAGCGCGCGCGCGCGGGGTCCAGATACGCCGCCGCGCTGGAACAACGCGCACCATTTTTCTGCGTGACCTGGTACAGCCCGACGCCTTGTTGCTGCGGACCGTTGAAGTCCGTGTTGTGCGCGAACCCCGCCTGTTGCCCGGCTTCAATGAAGGCATGCGACAACGGATTGACATGGCGCAGATCCGACACGCCCAGCGGGCCATCGCCGCCATGCAACGCATCGCCGCCACGGCTGTTGCCTTCGCTGCGCTTGAAATACGGCAGTACCGTGTTCCATTCCCAACCGCTTGCGCCGCCCGCGGCCCAGTCGTCGTAGTCGCCAGCAACGCCGCGGATGTAGCACATCGCATTGATCGAACTCGACCCGCCCAGCACCTTTCCGCGCGGCCACCACAACGTGCGGTTGTTGAGTTGCGGCTCGGGCGCGGTGTCGTAGTTCCAGTTGACGCCCTTGTTGCCGACCAGCTTGGCCATACCCGCGGGCATGTGGATGAAGGGGTGCCAGTCGCGCGGGCCGGCTTCGAGCAGCAGCACCTTGACGTCGGGATGTTCACTGAGGCGATTGGCGAGCACGCAGCCGGCCGAACCGGCGCCGATGATGATGTAGTCGTACACGTGGTTTCTCGTCAACAGTGCCGGGCGACGTTAGGCGGCGAGGCTAGAGCATATGCTCTGCGCCGTGTTTTGACCTTGTAGAGCGTGCTTCGACAAGCTCAGAGCCTGCCCCGTACTTGATACGGGGATGAGTGGTAGCTCCGCTGCTCTTGGCATCGCAAGAAAAAACAGTGGGGCAAGCTTCGCTCTACAGAAGCGATGGCAGTTGCCCTGACCATCGGCTACCGTGCGCGAATGACAGACAGCACCAGTGGACATGTGGATGCGGGGCGAGTGCACAGCGGAGAATGGCGGGCGGTCGCGTTGTCGTTTGTCTATTTTTTCTGCGTGCTGGCCGCGTACTACATGATCCGCCCCGTGCGCGACCAGCTGAGCGCCGCGGTCGGCTCCACACAACTGCCATGGTTCTACGCCGCGACCTTCATCGCGACGCTGGCGCTGACGCCAGTGTTCGCCTGGCTGGTGTCGCGTTACCCACGACGCATCGTGGTGCCGGTCGTGTACGGATTCGTCGTCGCCTGCCTGCTTGCGTTCGTGCCTTTGTTCACCGCGGGTGGCATGCTCAGCCCGCGCGCGCTCGGCATCGTTTTTTTCGTGTGGATCAGCGTGTTCAACCTGTTCGTGGTGTCGGTGTTCTGGAGTTTCATGGCTGACATCTGGGACGAGGCGCAGGCGCGGCGATTGTTTCCTGTCATCGCCATCGCCGGCACGGCAGGTGCAATTGCCGGTCCGGTATTGACGCGTTTGCTGGTGGGGGTGATCGGCGTGGCGCCGTTGCTGGCCGTGTCCGCGGCGTTGCTCGGGGTTTCGCTGCTCTGCGTCGAAGGCTTGACCCGCTGGGCACGCGTACACGGCACGCGCCGGCATGACCGCACGCATGAGGCCGCAGTCGGCGGCAGCATGTTCGACGGCATCAAGCAGGTGTTCGCCAATCCTTTCATGCGCAACATGGCGTTCCTGATGTTATTGGGCGACTGCATCGGCACCGTGAACTACGCGCTGGTAATCGATTACTCGGGCGCGACGTTCACCGATGTGATTTCGCGCACGCAGTTCGCCGCCAACCTCGACCTCGCCGCCAACCTGCTCGCAGGGCTCGCGCAACTGACGCTGGCACGCTGGATGCTGGTGCGTTACGGGGCCGGAGCAGTGATCGCGTTCTGGGCGACGGCGACCGTGGTGGTGATGCTGCTGGTCATCGCTTCTCCGAATCCCTACGCCCCGGTCGTTGCCGGCATGCCGATGGTGGCGATTGCGCTGATCGTCAGTCGCGGTTTTGCATACGGCATGTTGGGACCGGCGCGCGAAAGTCTGTTTACCCGCGTGCCGCGGGAGCTTCGCTACAAGGGCAAGAATGCGGTTGACACGGCCGTGTGGCGTTTCGGCGATCTCGTCACCTCGCTTGGCATCAACGCGGTGCGATCGGCCGGCTTGCTGTTGGGTGGATTTGCTGCGATCAACGCCGTCGCGGCCACGCTGTCGGGTGTGATCGGTTGGACGTTGGCACGCAGGGTGGAGCGGGGGAATGCGCAGTCCTTTGCTATCGTGTCACCACCCGAGCGGAATCGCTCGTCCTGAGCCTTGTCGAAGGACGCGCGACCTGTGAGATGTGGTTCGACAGGTTCATCACGCAGAATAGTAAAAAACCGCGATACACGGCCTTTTTTTCAAGAACTTCGCGCCGGCGTCACCGTGAGCCGCGAAACTCCGTCTCTCGGCGCAACGCCCGCACAAAAGGACACAGCGGCCGGATGAAGTGGTGGACGAAAACACGGGCGCGGCGCAAGGGGCTGCAGTGGGCTGTCCGATTCTTTGCACTGACGTGGCTGTTTGTCCTGGTCTGGGGCTTCGTCATCGAGCCAGGCCGGCTGGTCGAACGTGACCACACGTTGACGCTGCCCAACTGGTCGCAAGCCTGTAATGCCTTGCGCGTCGATGTCATCACCGACACCCACACCGGTTCGCCGCGCAACGGCGTCGACAACCTCGATCGTGTCGTGCAACGCCTGATCGCGAGCGATTCGCAAGCCGTGTTGATGACCGGCGACTACGTCATCCTCAGCGTGTTCCTCGGCACCTTCATCGCTCCCGAAGTCATCGCCGAGCATCTCAAGCCGCTGACTGCGCGCAAGCCGGTGTATGCCGTGCTGGGGAACCATGACTGGTGGAAGGACGGCGACCGCGTGCGTCGCGCGTTGCAGAGCGCCGGCGTGGTGATGCTCGACAATCGCGCGCAGGCGGCGACCTTCGGTGGATGTCGCGTGTGGCTGGTGGGGATTGGCGACCTGCTCGAAGGCAAACCGGAGATCGCCAAGGCGTTCTCGATGGTGACCGATGCTGCGCCGGTCGTCGTGTTGACGCACGAGCCGGACCTGCTGCCGCGCATCCCCGCACGCGCGGCGCTGACGATCGCCGGCCACACCCATGGCGGACAGATCGATCCGTGGCCACATCGTCCTGATCCTGCCACTTTCGTATTGGGATCGCCGAGGTTGAAGTGGCACATTCTCGACCGCGGCCGCCATCTGTTCGTTTCGCCCGGCATCGGCACCAGCATCCTGCCGATGCGGCTTGGCGTTCCGCCGGAAATTTCGCGGCTGACCCTGCGCGCCGCTCCACCCAAGCCGTAAGCTGGACCGACTCAGCGAGGAGGTCGTCATGTCGACAATCGCAATGGTCCTGATTGTGCTGGTCGCACTTCTGCACGTTTATTTCCTGGTGCTGGAAATGTTCCTGTGGACCAGGCCTCTGGGACTGAAGACGTTCCGCAATTCAGCGGAAAAAGCCGAAATGACCCGGGTGCTGGCAGCGAACCAGGGCTTGTATAACGGCTTTCTTGCGGCGGGGCTGTTATGGGCTGCGGCAACCTCGCGGCTCGACGTCGCGCTGTTTTTCCTCGGCTGCGTGGTCGTAGCCGGAATCTACGGCGCGATGACGTTCAGCCGCAGGATTTTCTTCGTGCAAGCGTTGCCCGCGTTGGCGGCGATCGCGGCGTTGCTGGCGTAGGGCGGGTTTCAACCCGCCGCTTTTGATAGTGCGACATGCGGCGGGTTGAAACCCGCCCTACGTCATCGAGAGCTCAAGCCGCTTCGCGCGCCGCGTTCGGCCGTTGCTGGTCGTAGTACGACGCCGCCCGCAATTGGTGCACGTCGAAGTCGTCGACACTGATCGCATCGAGCGTGATCGCGCGCAACTCCTCCAGCTGCGCGCGTTCCTCGTTGGTGATCCAGCCTTCCTTGACGCCTTCATCGAGTTGGGAAACGAAATCCAGCGTTTCGATGTCGCTGTTCTTCAGCGCCTTGAGGAACTTGCGTTCGACCGGATCGGCCAGGATCACCTTCGGCAAATAACTGTCGATGCGGCCGGCGGGGTTGTTGGCGCACGGCGTGAGGAACACGCCATCGGACATCCGCTCACGCGCATCGCAGGGCGTCATCAACAGCGATGCTGCGCGATGGCCCAATCGATCGCTTGGAGCTTGCGCACGACGACCCCATGGAAAGATCAACGCCCACAACACCCAGCCCACCGGACGGATCGGGAAGTTGCGCAACGCACCCGACAACGCGAGCTCCATCTTGTGGACGCCATCGTGAAACGCCCATGCCAGCAGTGGCTGATCGCCTTCAGGACAACCTTCGTCCTGGTAGCGCTTGAGCATTGCACTGGCGATGTACAGCTGGCTGAGCACGTCGCCAAGGCGGCCCGAGAGCGATTCCTTGAACTTCAACTTGCCGCCCAGCAGCAACATCGACGTATCGGCCATCAATGCAAGATTGGCCGAGTAACGATCGAGCTTGCGATAAAAACGCTGCGTGTAGTCGTCGCCGGGGGCCTTGCCGATTTTCGCGGCGGTGAGGCCGTACCAGAACGAACGCACCGCATTGGAAATCGCGAAACCCATGTGGCCGAACAGGTTCCTGTCGAAATCCTCGAGCCCGGCCTGCGCATCTGGATTCTGCGCGGCGCGCATTTCCTTCAGCACCCACGGATGGCAGAGGATCGCACCCTGGCCGAAGATCAGCAGGCTGCGGGTCATGATGTTGGCGCCTTCGACCGTGATGCCGATCGGCGAGGCCTGCCAGCTGCGGCCGAGATAATTGTTCGGGCCGAGGATGATGCCCTTGCCACCGTGCACGTCCATGACGTCGCTGACCAGTTCGCGGCCCATCGTGGTGCAGTGGTACTTGGCGATGGCCGAGGGCACCGCCGGTTTCTCGCCGCGATCGACCGCCATGGCCGTGGCCTGCGCCAACGCGCTGATCGCATCCGCCGTGCCGGCGACACGCGCGAGCGCTTCCTCGACGCGTTCAAAGCGACCGATCGACAAACCGAATTGCTTGCGGATGCGCGCATACGCGCCGCTCACCACCGCACCCATCTTCGCGCCGCCACTGGCCGTCGAGGGCAGGGTAATGGAGCGGCCGACCGACAGGCATTCGTTGAGCATTGCCCAGCCCTGGCCGGCGAAATCTTCGCCACCAATCAGCTGCGACAGCGGGATGAAGACGTCATCGCCGCGCACCGGGCCGTTCTGGAACGGCGAATTGAGCGGGAAGTGGCGGCGGCCGATTTCGACGCCGTCGGTATCGCGCGGCAGCAGGGCCAGGGTGATGCCGATGTCCTTGACGTCGCCGATCAAGCCGTCCGGATCGTACATGCGGAACGCCAGGCCAATGATGGTCGCGACCGGGGCCAGCGTGATGTAGCGCTTGTCGAAGGTGAGCCTGACGCCGACCACGCGCGCGCCATTCCATTCGCCTTGGCAAACGATGCCGTAATCAGGGATCGAGGTCGCATCCGAACCGGCAAACGGGCCCGTCAGCGCAAAGCAGGGCACCTCACGGCCATCGGCCAGGCGCGGCAGGTAGTAATCCTTCTGTTCCTGCGTGCCGTAGTGCATCAGCAACTCGCCCGGGCCGAGCGAATTGGGCACGCCCACGGTGGTGCTGACCACGGTGGAGATCGAGGAGATCTTCTGGATAACCTTGTGATGCGCCAACGCCGAGAAGCCGAGGCCGCCGTATTCCTTCGGGATGATCAAGCCGAAGAACTTGTTGCGTTTGACGAAGTCCCAGAGCTCGGGCGTCAGGTCGGCGTGGACGTGGGTGATCTCCCAGTCATTGATCATCCTGCACAACTCTTCGCAGGGGCCATCGAGGAAGGCTTGTTCCTCGGCGGCCAGCACGGCCCTGGGCTGCGACAGCAGCGCGTTCCAGTCGGGCTTGCCGGAGAACAGTTCGCCCTCGAAGCCTACCGAACCCGACTCCAGCGCGATGCGCTCGGTTTGCGACAGCGGCGGCAGGATCCTGCGATAGAACTTCAACAGCGGCGCGGTGATGTAGGGCCTGCGGATCTGCGGCAGCAGCAGCGGTACGGCGATGATCGCGACCATGAAGGCTGCGATGAGGGTCGCCGCAACGTTGGCGCCCAGTAACCAGCAGGCCACCAGCATGGTCACGGTCATGGCCGCCCAAACGGCGAGGCGCAGGCGGTGATAGGCCGCAAACCCGCCGGCCAGCAGGAAAGCGATGAAAGGAATGGCGACGCTCATGGTGGTGCTCCAGCGAGCCGTCTGGCCCGATCGATTAATTGAAGTCTGCGCTGCGGCCTTGTGCCCAGCAACGCCTTTCCATACGCTAAAGTATGGATAGCGGCAAAGCGTGCTGTCAACCGCCCACGCAGACATGCAGACGTCGATACTTTTCCTTACCGCAGCGTATGGATACACTCGAACCATGACGAAACAGGCCAGCAAACAGCAGCAGATCGGTCAGGGACGCACCGGTCAGGAGCGCATCGGTCGGTTGAGTGCCGAGGACTGGGCGCAAGCCGCGCTGGACATGATCGCGGAGCAAGGCGTAGCGGCCGTCGCGGTCGAACCGCTGGCCCGTAGGCTTGGTGTCACCAAGGGCAGCTTCTACTGGCACTTCCCCTCGCGCGATGCACTACTGGCGGCAGCGTTGGGCCGTTGGGAGCAGGTCGAGCAGGACATCGTGTTTGGCCAGCTCGAAGCGGTGGCCGACCCGCGCGATCGCCTGCGGGCGCTGTTCCAGCTGGTTGCGCACGAGGCCAAATCACACATTATCTATAGCGAGCTGCTGAAGGCGCTCGATCACCCAGCGGTGCAGCCCGTGATCGAGCGCGGCTCGCAACGCCGTCTCGAGTACCAGGCCGCCGCGTTGCGTCAGGCCCGCTTGAGAAGCACCCAAGCCCA
>JAJAYW010000155.1 GCA_026786005.1 Lysobacter sp.
ATGGTGCAAGCGAGGCCGCCGCCATCGTCGAGCACTTCCATGAAGTGGAACTGGCGCAAAAACCCGCGGCGCTGGCGGGATTGTTGCTGGATCACAATCCGGACTCGGCCGTGGTGTTCTGCAACACGCGCCGCGATGCCGATGACGTGGCGGCGTCGCTGGCGCATCTGGGCTTCTCCGCACTCGCCCTGCACGGCGACATGGAACAACGCGACCGCGACGAGATCCTGGTGCGCTTCGCCAACCGCAGCTGCAATGTGCTGGTTGCAAGTGACGTGGCGGCACGCGGGCTGGACATCGACGATCTCGGGGCCGTCGTCAATTACGAATTGCCCACCGACCCCGATGTCTACGTGCATCGCATCGGCCGCACCGGTCGTGCCGGTCGCAGCGGTCTCGCCTTGAGCCTGTGCACGCCACGCGAGATGCAGCGTGCGACTCAGATCGAGGCGCACACGGGCCGGCCATTGCGCTGGTCGCGCGCGACGCTGGCCAGCCTCAAGGGCGTCCGCGCGCCCCCCGCGCCGATGGCCACACTGCGCATCGACGCCGGCCGCACCGACAAACTTCGTCCGGGGGACATCGTTGGCGCGATTACCGGCGATGCGGGATTGCCGGTCACGGCCATCGGCAAGATCGACGTCTTCGCCACCCGCTCCTATGTCGCCATCGCCCGCGGCCAAGCCGACAAGGCGCTGGCGCGCCTGCAGGCCGGGAAGATCAAGGGCCGCAACTTCCGCGTGCGGCCGCTGTGAACGACCGCCATGCCCCGGCAGTGGTGGGTCGGGTAGCCAGTTGGCCCCCCGACCACCCCTGGTGACCCGTCCTACTTGTCCTGGATCTGGGTTCCCTGGCTCGCCCAGACGCGCCATTCGCCGTCGCGCTTGATGAAGGTGTCGGTAAAGCGGACCCGGCGGTCGAAGGCCTGGCCTTTGTCGTCGGTGCCCCTGACGTGGTTGATACCGGTGACCACGGCCGCGTCCCCTTCGACCCGCGCATCCAGATCGGACAGCTGCGCCCAGGTCATCTTGTACTTGCCGGCCTTCAAGTCGGCGATATCCTCGGCCTTGCCGCTCATCTTGCCGGTACGGCTGGAGACGCCGCTGAAGTCGCCGGCGTAGTTGCGCTCGAACCAGGCGGCATCGCCGCGCATGTCGGCATTGTTCCAGTCGTGCTCCAGGTAGACCAGTTCCCCGGCGTCATCGAGCGGGTGCCCGGCGTTGCCGACCACCTGCCATGCGCCGCCGCGCTTTTCCAGCATGTGCACGCTGCGTCGCTGCTGGCTCCACGGCTTGCCGCTGTCCATGCCGCTGATCACGAGGCGGTGGGTGATCGTCGCAGTGTCCGGCGTGCAGTGGATCACGTAGTGGTCGTAGCTGTTTTTCGCGGCATCCTGCGGGTGCGCGCGGTCGTATTCGTAAGTCTCCATCGTGTCGGCGATGGCCGCTGCCCTGTCGGCGCGGTTGCCCGGGGCCAGGTCCTGGAAGTCGTCGGCATAGATCTTGTCGAGCATGGCGCGGTTGCCGGTGCGGCCCGCCTCGGCCCAACTGCGGTCCAGGGCCTCCAGTGCCTTGCGGTCGGCATCCGGACATTCCGCATGGGCCAGTCCACTGAGCAGCAGGCCGACAATCGTGACAGCGAGTAGACGTTTCATGATTCGATCCTTGCAATGGAAAAGGGCTGCTGCCCCTGGAGCAACTCCAGCGGCAGGCACAAGACCCAACGGCAGGCGGGAAGGGAAGCGGCCTTCGACATGCCCTAGACTAGCCACGCCCCCTCATCGAGATCCGCCCTATGGCAAAGCCCAACTATTCGTTTGAAAAGCGACAGCGCGAGATCGCCAAGAAGAAGAAGCAGGACGAGAAACTGGCGAAGAAACAAGCCGCCAAGGATGCCGAAACCGAGGCGAATGCACCCGCCCCCACAGGTGACACGCCCGCACCCAGCGCGTGAGTGAGCGCGCGGCCCCGCAGATCTGGGTGGACGCCGACGCCTGCCCCGGCGTGATCAAGGAGATCCTGTTCCGCGCCGCCGACCGCACCAAGGTCGCGGTGACACTGGTCGCGAACCAGTGGCTGCGTACTCCGCCATCGCCTTTCATCCGTTCGCTGCAGGTGCCGGGAGGATTTGACGCCGCTGACAGCGAGATCGTTGGCCGAGTGCAACCGGGCGACCTCGTCGTCACGCAGGACATCCCGCTGGCGGCACTGGTGCTGGACAAGGGTGGCATCGCCCTGAATCCCCGCGGCGAGCGCTACACCCCCGACAACATGGCCGAGCGTCTCTCGATGCGTAATTTCATGGACGAGTTGCGCGGCAGCGGCGTGCAGACCAGCGGCCCCGCCGTGTTCCATGCGCGCGACCGGCAAGCCTTCGCGAACCAGCTCGACATGTGGTTGGCGCAGCGTCCGAGACACACCGATTGAATGTAGCCCGGGCTACGGTTCCTGCAACTCGAAACGTGACTGGAAACGGCGCTCTACGCCACTCATTGGGTCGACGAAACGCAGACCTTTCGCCAGCAATTTCAACGGGCGGCTGAAATCTGGATCGCTCCGTTCGCGCAACGCCGGATAGAACGCGTCATTGACAATCGGCGCGCCCAGCGCAGCCATGTGCACGCGCAACTGGTGTTTCCTGCCGGTGATCGGCCGCAATGCGTAGCGCCAATGCTTCTCGCTGCGCTGCAGAACATCAATCCTGGTCTCGCTGTTCGCTTCACCCGCGATTTCCTGCATGCGGAAGAACGGTTCACCCGGAACCAGCCGTGTCGCCCGCATCCGCGGAAAATCAAGATTAGGTAACGCCGGCGCAAGCGCTTCGTACTGTTTTTCGATGCGGCGCTCGCGGAAGAGGGCCTGATAACGCGCGCGGCTAGCCGGATCAGCCGAGAACAACACCAGTCCCGCGGTATCGCGATCGATGCGATGCAACGGCACCAGCTGCGGGTTGTCCAGTCGCCGGATCAGTCGCGACAACAATGTCTCACGGACCCAGCCGCCTGTTGGCGTCACCGGCAGGAAATGCGGTTTGTCGGCGACGACCAGATGCGCATCGGCATGCAGCACGGTTTCATCGAATGGGATCCGCGGCTCATCAGCCACTTCTCGGTAGTAGCGGATTTCCATGCCGACGCGATACGGCGTTTCCGGCGTCATTGGCTCGCCAGCGCACGTCACCCGCCCGCGTGCCATGCGATCGATCCATCGGCTGCGCTCGATCGCCGGAAACCGATCGCATAGCGCGTCGAGCACTGTCGGCCATGACCCCGGCGGTAATTGCAGCCGGCTTGCGGCCACGCCATCAATGTTGCCCAGTCGCATGGACATGCGTGATGCCAGCCCGTCGGTCAAAACGGCGCAGGCATTCCCAGGTGCGGCGCGAGGAACCAGTACGCGCCGAACAACACCAGCGCCCACATCGCCAGCTTCATCGCGAAGCCCACTGCCTTGATCGCGAAGTACAGACCAACCACTACGATTGCAATGCCGAGCCAGCTCATGCGTGTGATCCTTGTCGAAGAGTTCTCAGCTTAAACCCCCGATCCGATTCTTTTGTAGGAGCGCACCTGGGCGCGATGGGGCTTTCCTGGGAATGCCCGATCGCGCCCAGGCGCGCTCCTACGACCGCAGGAAGTCCCCGTGGGACAGAAGCAACATCGGTTGCAACGTCGGATCCAGCGCCACGCGCTCATCAAAAACGAAACAGTGGCCCTCATAACCCTGCCCACCGACGCGCTCGAAATAACCGAGGATGCCGCCGTCGAGTTGCAACACGTTGTCCATGCCGTTGCCGCGCATCCACATGGCTGCTTTTTCGCAGCGGATGCCGCCGGTGCAGAAACTGACGACGGTTGCATCGGACAGGGTGTCGCGACATGCGGCGACTGCTTCCGGGAATTGCGTGAATCTATCGATAGGCAAGGTCACTGCGCCGACGAAGCTGCCATGTGCGACTTCCTGCCGGTTGCGCGTGTCCAGCAGCACCAGCCGCTTGCCCTGGTCATCGTGCCCTTGCTCGATCCAGCGCGCGAGATCCTCCGGCGACACGGCGGGTGGGCGCTTTTCCAGTGGTGAGGCATCGCACTGGCGGAAGGTGATGATCTCCAGCTTGACCTTGACCTTGAGCCTCGCGAACGGCTGGGTGTCGCTACGGCTGCACTTGATGTGGATGTCGTTGAATCGCGGATCGGCACGCAGCGATTCGACGAAAGAATCGATCGCAGCGTCCTCACCCGCCAGGAAGAGGTTCAGGCCTTCGTGCGCGATGAGCGCGGTGCCGCGCAGTGCGCCGGCTTCCGCGTGTGCGCGCAATTGCAGCGCCAGCGCGTCGGGATCGGCGACATGGACGAATTTGTAGGCGGCGATATTCAGGATCATCTACCAATTTTAAGCCCTGCGGCCGACCGCATAATGCCGCGTCGTCGCATTATCGAAACGCATGCCCCCTACTCCCTTCAAAGCATCAGGTCTGGTCGTCATCGGCGGCGGTCCCGCGGGATTGATGGCGGCGGAAACCGCGCGTGCGGCAGGCATCGAGGTAGACCTGTTCGAGGGCAAAGGTTCGGTCGGGCGTAAATTCCTGATCGCTGGCAAGGGCGGGTTGAACCTGACCCACGGCGAAGCGCGACCTGGGTTCGACCGGCGTTACGGCGAACGCAGCGGTGCGGTCGGCGCCTGGCTCGACGGATTCGATGGCGATGTGCTGCGCGAATGGGCGCGGGGATTTGGCATCGACACCTACATCGGCACCTCGGGCCGTGTCTTCCCGATGGATCGCAAGGCCGCTCCCTTGCTGCGCGGCTGGGTGCGCAGGCTGCGCGAGAGTGGCGCGCGTTTTCATGTGCAGCATCGATGGCTGGGTTGGCATGACGACGGCGCCCTGCGTTTCGGCACGCCCGATGGCGAACGCCATGTGCATGCAAAGGCGGTCGTGCTGGCGTTGGGCGGTGGCAGCTGGCCCGAGCTGGGTTCGGACGGTGCGTGGGTGCCGTGGCTGGCAGGACGCGGGATCGATGTCGCGCCGCTGAAGCCATCCAATTGTGGATTCGATATCGGTTGGAGCGAACACTTCGCCAGCCGTCATGCGGGTGCGCCGCTGAAACCGGTGATCGCCCATTGGTCAGACACCGACGGCATCGAACATGCGCTGCAAGGCGAATGCGTGGTCACTGCGACCGGGATCGAAGGCAGTCTGGTGTATGCGCTGTCGGCAACCCTACGCGATGCGATCGAGCAACATGGCGAAGTCACCTTGCATCTCGACCTGGCGCCCGGTCGTGACATCGAACGCCTGACGCGCGAACTCTCGAAGCCACGCAATGGACGCAGTCTCAGCGAACATTTGCGCCGGCAGATCGGCCTCACCGGCGTCAAGGCGGCGCTGCTGCACGAAGTGCTGGATCCGGCGTGGCGCAATGACGTCGATGCGATCGTGCAGACGATCAAGCGACTGCCACTCGTCCTGAAACACGCGAGGCCGATCGCCGAAGCCATCAGCACGGCCGGCGGCGTGCGACTGGAAGCGATGAACGCGTCGCTGATGGCCGACCAACTGCCCGGCGTGTTCTTTGCGGGCGAAATGCTGGACTGGGAAGCGCCGACCGGGGGTTATCTGCTGACGGCGTGTTTTGCGAGTGGCCGGCGAGCGGGATTGGGTGCTGTCGATTGGTTACAGGGGCGAAGAAAAGTCTGAGAGAAATCTGATTTTGCTCGTCATCCCAGCGGGGTGACGATTTCTTGACCAACCATTTTCAACCTTCGCTTCTAAAGTTGGGTCCCGGCGTTCGCCGGGATGACGAAACGGGGAAGTTAATTTTCGTTGGTGATTCGCGACTATCGGGCTCAAGGCCGCACCCGAAACACCACACTGATCCGCAGACCCACAGACACCTTCGTCTTCGGGATGCCGTGGTCGTAATGTTTCTGCGAATCGTGGCTCATCACCAACAGGCTTCCTGGCTCAAGTTCAATCCGTCGGGTCGACTTGGGCGGGTGCTTGTCGCGGATATCCATGCGTCGCGTCGCGCCCAGTGACAACAATGCGATCGGTTGCCCCGCCACGATGCTGTGCGGCTTATCGTTGTGCGGCGCCACGCTGTCGCGGCCATCACGGTAGAAATTGAGGCCGACGTGGGTGAATGCGACATTGAGCTTGCTGCGTACGCGCATGCCCGCCTCGCTCAATACCTCAGGCAGCGTCTCATCCTGCAATACGAAGCCGGCCAGCAGCCGCGGCACATCGACCACGCGGTCGTACATCGGCCGGCGTTCGGCGTGCCACTGGATCGTGTCGCGCAAGGTTGCGAACCAATGCTCCGCGGTTCCTTCGTCAATGAAACCTGGCCAGTAACGCACGCCGCCCTCGGCATCCTCGATCAGGATCCGGGGACCACTGTCGAAAAGTGTGGCTTGGGGCATGGATAGAGCTTGATGCATGGGCGTCTCACGGATTGAGTGCATCCCTTCTGTTTGTAGGAGCGCACCTGGGCGCGATGAGGCTCTACCGGTAA
>JAJAYW010000156.1 GCA_026786005.1 Lysobacter sp.
CCGGGCGCTGTGGCGGTGGCGGCGGCGCCCCGCGGGGTCGTGGTGCCGCGCCGCGCGCCGCCGCGCGCGGGGCGCCCGCCGCTCCTACAAATAGCTTCACGCGGGATTTGGCACCCTGTCGGCCAACGATCCACAGGTCACCGCCATGCCACGACGTCATTTTTCGATGCTGCGCGATTTCCACCTTGCCGACTGGTTCACGTTGGCCAATGCGTTCTGCGGCACCGGCGCCATCTTCGCGGCGATGCGGTTTCTGCAGGAAGGCGGCGTGCGCGACCTGATGATCGGCATGGCGCTGATCCCGCTGGCCTTCATCTTCGATGCGCTCGACGGGCGCATCGCGCGCTGGCGCAAGGTCGCATCGACCCTCGGTCGCGAACTTGATTCGCTGGCCGATGTGATTTCGTTCGGCGTCGCGCCTGCGGCGCTTGGTTATGCCTGCGGCCTGCAGGGCGGCTGGGACTGGATCGTGTTGTCGTACTTCGTCGGTTGTGGCGTCAGCCGGCTTGCGCGCTACAACGTCACTGCCGAACAACTGGCGGGCGATGACGACAAGGTCAAATATTTCGAGGGCACGCCGATTCCGACCAGCCTGCTGATCGTCATCTTGCTGGCGATCGCGGCGTACGGATCGCACATCGGCAATGACCTCTGGTTCGGCATGTGGCAGCTCGGTCCGTGGCAGTTCCATCCATTGGTATTGATCTATGCGATTTCAGGCTCGTTGATGATCAGCAAGACCTTGCGCATCCCGAAGTGGTGATCCGGCTTGTAAAAGCAAGCAACGAAAACAAAACGCACCGGAGCAAGCTCCGCTCTACAAAAGCAAGCGGTGCTGCGGCGCAACATCCGCGTGCTAGCATCCGCGAAAACAGGAGGCCGCATGGCTCACAACGCGCAATGGCCGGGCGATTTTGAATCGCTCGCACGCCAATACTGGACCACATGGGGCGAGATGATGCGCAGCGGTGCAACCCCTTCCGCGCCGCATACCGGCGCGCAGGGCCTGCACGAGGCCGTCGACTGGTGGAGCAAGCTCGCGCACGGCGGACGTGGCGAAGTCAACGATGCGGTTGAAAAATTCAACGTGCAGACCCGTAACTGGTACGGCCAGATGCAGCAGGTCGCCGCTCAGTTCGCCGGGCAGAGCAGCAGCCCGGCCGACATTACCCGCGAGTGGAAGAAGGCCTTGGGCGCGGTCGGCGAAAATCCGTTCCCGGAGATGTTCCGCAGCATGCGCGGACACGGGCAGCAGGGTCTCGATCAGTGGATCGAGGACGCATCGCCGTATCTCGACGCGTGGCGCCGCGAAGGTGCGTCGCTGCTGAACATGCCGGCGTTCGGACATGGGCGTGAGCAGCAGGAGCGTATCCAGTCGCTGATGCGGGCGCAGGTCGAGTACCAGGAGAAAACCAGCGCCTACAACGCGCTGATGTTGAAGGCGTCGCAGGGCGCCTTTGAATTGTTCGAAAGCAAACTCGCCGAGCGCGAGGAGCCGGGGCGTCAGCTGACCTCGTCGCGCGCGCTGTTCGATCTGTGGATCGATGCCGCCGAGGAAGCCTACGCCGAGATTGCGTTGTCGCCCGAGTTCCGCAAGGTTTACGGCGAACTGGTCAATGCGCAGATGCGCATGCGCGGGGGCGTGCAACAGGAGATCGAACAGCTCAGCGCCATGTTCGGCATGCCGACCCGCACCGAAATCGATTCTGCGCATCGCAAGATCGCCGAACTCGAGCGTGCGTTGCGCCGTCTGCGGGATGCCGCGTCCGAATCAACGGAAGCCGCACCGCGCCGGCCTTCGCCGAAACAGGCCGCGCCTGCGAGCAAAGTCACCAAACTAGCGGCAGTGAAAACGAAGGCGGCACCGGCAGCCAAGTCCGCAGCCAGGAAGCCAGCAGTCAAGAAGCCAGCAGTCAAGAAGCCAGCAGCCAGGAAATCTGCAATCAAGAAGACCAGCAAGAGGAAGCGTTGACATGAACGGACCGCTGAACTTCACCCCCGACGCGCTCGCCGGCGAGGCGATGCGGATGCAGGGCAAGCTGGGTGCTGCGCTCGACACGCTCAAACAGGTCGACGACGTCCACTACGGTGCGACCGCCAAGCAGGAAGTCTGGCGCGACGGCAAGGTCGTGCTGTATCGCTTCATCGGCGACAAGGCGCCGACTGCGACGGCACCGCTGCTGATCAGCTACGCGTTGGTCAACCGGCCGTACATGGTCGACCTGCAAGCCGACCGCTCCATCGTCAAGGGCCTGCTGGAGCGCGGCGAGGATGTCTACATCATCGACTGGGGCTATCCCGACCGCTCCGACAAATTCCTGACGCTGGAGGATTACATCGAGCGCTTCCTCGGCGGCGCCGTCGATCATCTGCGCAAGAGTTTCAAACTCGATGCGATCAACCTGCTCGGCATCTGCCAGGGTGGCGCATTCTCACTGTGCTACGCGTCGCTGCATCCAGGCAAGATCAGGAACCTGATCACGATGGTCACGCCGGTCGATTTCCACACGCCAGACAACATGTTGTCCAACTGGACGCAGGGGATGGACGTCGACCTGTTCGTCGATACGCTCGGCAACGTGCCGGCGGACCTGATGAACATGTGCTACCTGACGTTGAAGCCGTGGCGCCTGTTCGTGCAGAAGTATGTCGGGTTGGTGGACATCCTCGACGACAAGAAAGCGGTCGAGGATTTCCTGCGCATGGAGAAATGGATCTTCGATTCTCCCGATCAGGCCGGCGAGGCATTCCGCCAGTTCATCAAGCAGTTCTACCAGGCCAACGGTTTCGTCAACGGTGGCATCACCATCGGCGACAACGAAGTGCATCTGGGCATGGTCGACATGCCGATACTGAATATCTTCGCCGAGCAGGATCACCTCGTGCCGCCCGCGTCATCCAAGGCGCTCAAGGACCTGATCGGCACGGATGACTACACCGAACTCAGCTTCAAGGGTGGCCACATCGGCATCTACGTGTCGGGCCGTGCGCAGAAGGAAGTCCCGAACACGATTCATGAGTGGCTGGTGCAGCGTTCTTAGCCGATCAAACTGCCCGGGCGCGTCATGAAACCTTTTCTGCTGCTGGGCCTGTTGATGTTCGCGAATGTCGCGGTGGCCCAATCCGTTGCGGACAAGGAAATCGCGGGGCTGATCGATGCGCTGGCCCGGTCCGGCTGCGAATTCGAGCGCAATGGCAACTGGTACAGCGCCACGCGCGCGAAGGCGCATCTATCGAGGAAATACGCGTGGTTGCGCAAGCGCGATCTCGCCGACACCAGCGAGCACTTCATCGAACGTGCCGCCAGCAACAGCAGCATGAGCGGCAAGCCTTATCAGGTGCGTTGCAAGGGCCGGCCCACGCTGGATTCGGCGGCATGGTTCAAGGCCGAACTGCAGCGACTGCGCCGGCAACGGATGCCTTCCGGAAAACGCTAGACTTCCACCGTCTCCACCGTGCCGACAGCCCATGAACACACCGCGTCCCTTCACCCGTTCCATCAACGACCGCGTGCTCGCAGGCGTCATGGGCGGCATTGCCCATCGTTACAGCTGGAACCCGACCCTGGTGCGAGTGGTGTTCGTCATCCTCTCGATCGCATCGGTCGCGTTCCCCGGCATCCTCGTCTACCTGATCCTGTGGCTGTTGATGCCGGAAGGCAACGATTGAGCCAAGCGGCGATGCCATCGCGTGCGTTGATCGCGATCGCGCGCGTGGCTGGAATGTTGTGGACATCGCCCAATACCGTGCTCGGGCTGGTCGCGGGCATTATTGGCATTGCATTCGGTGCGCACGCGCATGTCAGTCGACGCAACCTGGCCATCGTGTTTCATGATTGGCCCTGGGGGCCGGGCGGGGCGGTGACGCTGGGCAATGTCATCCTGCACACAGGCGACACACTGGATTCGCATTGCGTCACCTATGCGTACGGCGCGGGGCAGGGTGACGAGCCGATGATCCTGCTGTCCGACCACGAACGCGCGCATGTGTATCAATACATGTTGCTCGGGCCTTTGTTTCTGCCGCTGTATGCAGCCTGCGGTGGCGTCAGCGCACGTAATCGTTTCGAGCGCGCTGCGGATCACTATGCGCGCAGTGGCCAAGGCTGGTGGCCCTGGCGTCGGAGTGAGTAGGGAAGTGCCAAACAATTTGCGCCATCCAATGTAGAGCGGAGCTTGCTTCGCTGCTCGTGCCTGCAGCTGAGATTTCCGGCGACGCCTTCACTGAGAATTAGACGAAACCCCCGGTTGAAGCCGCTCGTCAAGAAGCAAGGCAGCGAAGCAAGCGCCGTGCTACGCAACGGATGACACTTTCTTGACGCTGAATTAACAGAGTCTGGTTTACAGTTCAGATTGTCAGAGAAAAAGCAAAAGGCGAAAGCCGGATGCCCACAGTTCTGACAAGGAAGGCTCAGCCGATTCGGGATCAAATCCGAAAAGACTGGGCCTTCTGCTTTTTACGAAATAGTCTTTCCGTGACGGCAACCCGGGCGTGCCCGGCAATGGCTCGATTTGTGCGGGCGTGTCAGGCCTGAACCTTCCGGGCAACTGCATCCATGCGGATAGCCGTGGCCGCTGATGCCCTGCATCCACTCTCGAAACGGCATAATTCGTGCATGTATCGTTGGCCGTGTGACTCGCAACGAATCCGGTTTCGCTGCATGCAGGCACATCATTGACGCGCTCACGCCATTGAAACGAAAAACATGCCCAACGGTTTGAACTGCCGCGCGCGAGGACTACGGATATCAGCTTGATGTCGCATCGAAAAAAACTCTTGCGCGCATGGCTGCGTTTGAAACGAGTGCTTGCCCATTCCGGTCACCGGAGCGTCGATCTCGAAGATGAACCACCACTGTTGGCACAGCTGCTCAGCGCCGAACAGATGGAGCGGCACGGCAAGGCGTTGGCGCGCAGCCACAGGATCAGCACCAGGACCCAGTCCGATCTACTGCTGAGCAGGTTGAGCGACAACCAGAAGGTGCTTGATCGCACCTGCGACATGCTCAACGCCGCTGCACAGGCAAAACGCCGGCTGACGCCCGCGGGCGAGTGGCTGCTGGACAACATTTACCTGGTCGAGGAACAGATCAGCATCGCGCGCCGGCATCTGCCTAAAAACTACAGCCGCGAACTTCCCAAACTCACCACCGGCCCGTCGGAAGGACTGCCGCGCGTGTACGACCTGGCATTGAACGCCATTTCCCACGGTGATGGACGGGTGGATGCCGAAAGCCTTAGCCGTTTCATCGCGGCCTATCAAACCATCACGCCATTGAACCTGGGCGAGCTGTGGGCGATTCCGATCATGCTGCGACTCGCGTTGATCGAAAACCTGCGCCGCATCAGCGCACGGCTCATCGACGACCGCACCGATCGCAATGTCGCCGATCTGTGGGCGGATCGCCTGATCGAAATCGCCGAGTCCAATCCGAAAAACCTGGTGCTGGTCATCGCCGACATGGTGCGATCCCGGCCACCGCTTGCAAGTCCGTTTGTGGCCGAACTCGCGCGCCGATTGCAGGGACAGAGCTCGGCGCTTGCGTTGCCGCTGACCTGGATCGAGCAATGGCTGGGCGACAGCGACCAGACCATCGAGCACATGGTGCAGGTGGAAAACCAGCAACAGGCCTCCGCACAGGTGTCGATAAGCAACAGCATCGGCAGCCTGCGGTTTCTGGCGATGATGGATTGGCGCGAATTCGTCGAAACCATGAGCGTGGTCGAGTCTGCGTTGCGCAGCGATCCCGACGGCACCTATGGAAAGATGGATTTCGCCACGCGCGACCACTATCGCCATATCGTCGAATTGACCGCGCGCCGCGGCGCACTGCCGGAACACGATGTCGCATTGAAGGTGTTGCAGCTCGCACAAGCGCAGGCAGCGCTCGCAGGCGCGGACGACATCGCCGCGCATGTCGGCTTTTACCTGGTCGACGACGGTCGTCGAACACTGGAGCGTGCGCTGGGAGTGCGCGGAATCACCCGTAGCGTGCGCAAGACCGTGCGGCGGCTGCCATTGCTCGCCTACATCGCATCCGGGGCGGCGATCGTCGCACTGTTCACGTGGGGCATGCTGGGCAATACCCGGCCGACGCTGGATTTTCCGGCCTTGCCGTGGATCGTCGGCGGGCTCAGTGTCATCGCCTTCAGCGAACTCGCCGTGACCGTGGTCAACTGGGTGGCGACATTGCTGGTGCGACCGCATGCATTGCCGCGGCTGGATTTGTCGGAAGGGATTCCGCCGGAAGCACGGACATTGGTGGTCGTGCCGAGCATGTTCGGCAACGTCGAATCGATCCAGGCATTGGCCGAAGCACTGGAGGTGCGTTTCTTCGCCAATCGCGACGAAAACCTGCACTTTGCGTTGCTGACCGATTTTTTTGATGCCGATCAGCAGACGCTGCCGCAGGACGCGGCGCTACTCGACGCCGCGCAGCGCGAAATCGACGCGCTCAATGCACGTCATGCGCCGGACGGCAACAATCGCTTCTACCTGTTCCACCGGCCCCGCGTCTGGAATGCGTCCGAACGGACATGGATGGGGCATGAGCGCAAGCGCGGCAAGCTCGCTGCACTGAATGCCTTCCTGCGCGGCGGCGCGCGCGATGGATTTTTGCGCATCGCCGGCGACACCGAGATGCTCGGCAGGGTGCGTTACGTGATCACGCTGGACACCGACACGCAATTGCCACGCGACGCGGCGTATGAACTCATCGGCACCCTGGCGCATCCACTCAACCGCGCCCGCTTCGACGAACGCCGCAGCGTCCCGCGTGACCCTGCGCACGCACCCGCGGATGCCGTCGCACATTCATTCAACCGTGCCCGCAACGAAACGCGCCGTGTCGTCACCCGTGGCTACGGAATCCTGCAGCCACGCGTCGGCATCAGCATGAGCGGGCAGCGGCGCTCGCATTACGCAAGCCTGTATGGCAGCGAGCCGGGCATCGACCCGTATACCCGCGCGGTGTCGGACGTGTACCAGGATCTGTTCGGCGAAGGCTCGTTCGTCGGCAAGGGCATTTATGACCTCGATGCGTTCGAACATGCGCTGGCCGAGCGCATGCCGGATAACCGCATCCTCAGCCACGACCTCCTCGAAGGCTGTTATGCACGCGCGGGACTGGTCAGCGACGTGCAGCTCTACGAAGACTATCCGGCGCGCTACGCCGTTGACGTCAAGCGTCGCCATCGGTGGATTCGAGGGGACTGGCAGTTGTTGCCGTGGCTGCTGCCCAGGGTGCCGCGCCTGCATCCGCCCGGTGAACGCAATCCGTTGTCGATGCTGTCGCGCGGCAAGCTGCTCGACAACCTGCGTCGCAGCCTGGTGCCCGCCTGCATCACCGTACTGCTGGTGACAGGCTGGCTGCTTTCGCCGCAGCCGCTGGCGTGGACCCTGTGGCTGCTGGCGATCCTGCTGATCCCGCCAACGCTGGCGTCGTTGAAGGACTTGTTCAACCGGCCTGCCGACCTGCCCTTGCGTGCACATCTGCGGCAGGTGTCCTCGGCCGTGGGGCGGACATTCGCGCACGTGCCGCTGACCTTGGCGTGCCTGCCTTACGAGACCTTTTTCAGTCTCGACGCCATCGCCAGGACGTTGTGGCGGATGCTGGTCTCGCGGCGTCACCTGCTGCAGTGGAGTCCGTCGAGCGAAGTCGAACGCACGCTCGGTGACGGCCTGGCCGGTTCCGTGCGGACGATGTGGTTCGCACCGGTATTCGCCACCGCGGTAGCGCTGACGCTGTTGGGGATGCGACCCGATGCGCTGTGGGTAGCCATCCCGGTGCTGGCGCTTTGGTTGCTGTCGCCGGCGTTGATGTGGTGGTTGAGCCGGACGCCCGGCCGCAAAGGCGCCGACCTGTCTTCAGAGCAGCTCCGTTTTCTCGGGAAACTTGCGCGCCGCACGTGGGCGTTCTTCGAAACCTATGTCACCGAAGCCGATCACTGGCTGCCGCCCGACAACGTGCAGGAACATCCGGCGTTGGGGGTCGCAAGGCGCACGTCGCCGACCAATATCGGCTTGTCGCTGCTGGCCGATCTGGCCGCGTACGATTTCGGTTACGCATCCGTCGGCGATACCATCGCGCGCACTGCCAATACGCTGCGTACGCTGGAAGCCATGCCGCGTTATCGCGGCCATTTCTACAACTGGTACGACACCGAAACCCTGCAGCCCTTGCCGCCGCGGTACGTGTCGAGCGTGGACAGCGGCAACCTGGCCGGGCATTTGCTGACACTACGCCAGGGATTGCTTGCCCTGGTTGACGCGCCGCTGCTGTCGCCGTGCACGTTCCAGGGCCTGGCCGATACCGTTGCGGTGTTGATGGAGTGCCTGGATGGCGATGCGAAAGACGCATCCCTGCACGCATTCCGCCAGCTGTTGGCAGCGTCCGTCGAGACGCCGCCAGCGACATCGATCGCCGCGGTGGCGCGACTTCTGGAACTGGCCCAGCACGCGCGCGGGATTGCGCGTGGCATGACACGTGGCCATTCGCCCGGTGTCGAGGGCCTCCCGAGCGAGGCAGATGACTGGATCGATGCGTTGCTCCAGCAGTGCGCCTCGGCGCTGGACGAGATGCTGTGGTTCGCGCCATGGCTGGAGATGCAGGCAGGCGTGGAACCCGCGGGGCCGTTAGCGAACGGCATCCCGAATCTGCGCGACATCGCCGACATGTTGTTGCCCGCCGACGAGGAAAATACGCCCGCATCCGCGCAACGTTCCGTTGCGATCGACCGCGCCCGCGCCCGCATCATCGAACTGGAACGCCTTGCCGAAACCGCCAGCGACTGCGCGCGCATGGACTACCAGTTCCTGTACGACCGCGCGCGTCATTTGCTGTCGATCGGCTACAACATCGATGAGCAGCGCAGCGACCCCGGCTATTACGATTTGCTGGCTTCCGAAGCGCGCCTGTGCAGCTTCGTGGCGATTGCGCAGGGTCAGTTGCCGCAGGAGACCTGGTTTGCACTGGGGCGCCTGCTGACTGAAGTCGATGGCGATCCCACGCTGCTGTCGTGGAGCGGATCGATGTTCGAGTACCTGATGCCGCAGCTGGTCATGCCCAGCTATGAGGGCACGCTGCTGGACCAGACCTCGAAGCATTCGGTCGAGCGCCAGATCGAGTACGGCCGCCAGCGCAACGTGCCGTGGGGGATTTCGGAATCCGGCTACAACATCGTCGATGGGCGCATGAATTATCAGTACCGCGCATTCGGCGTGCCCGGACTTGGACTCAAGCGCGGCCTTGCGCAGGATCTGGTGATCGCGCCGTATGCCAGCATGATGGCGCTGATGACCGCGCCCGACGCTGCCTGCGAAAACCTGCAGCGCCTCACTGAAGAAGGGTTCAGCGGACGCTTCGGCATGTACGAGGCGATCGACTACACGGCGTCACGGCTGCCCCGTGGCCAAAACCACGCACTGATCCGCTCGTTCATGGCGCACCACCAGGGCATGGGCCTGTTATCGCTTGCCTACCTGTTGCGCGACCAGCCGATGCAGAAGCGGTTCGTCGCCGATCCCGAAATCCAGGCGACATTGCTGTTGCTGCAGGAACGTATTCCACGTACGGGCGTGTTCCATCCGCACACCCCGGAGGTGGCGGGTGCATCGACCGTCAGCCCGACAGCGGAAACGGAACTTCGCATCTTCCAGACGCCGCATACCGTGCGACCGGCCGTGCAGATGCTCTCCAACGGCCGTTACCACGTCATGCTCACCAGTGCTGGTGGCGGTTTCAGTCGCTTGCGCGACATGTCGGTCACGCGCTGGCGCGAGGACGGAACGCGCGATCACTGGGGAAACTTCTGTTTCCTGCGCGATGTGCAAAGCGGAGAATTCTGGTCGGCCACCTACCAGCCGTGCGCCGTCGCCGTCGAAGGCTACGAGGCCATTTTTTCCGATGCCAAGGCGGAATTCCGCGGTCGTCAGCACGGCTTCGAGACGCATATCGAAATCGCGATCTCGCCTGAAGACGACATCGAGTTGCGACGCCTGCGCATCACCAACCGCTCGCGCACGGCACGCACCATCGAGATCACCAGTTATGCCGAGGTGGTGCTGGCATCCGCCGTGTCCGATGAAATGCATCCCGCCTTCAGCAACCTGTTTGTGCAGACCGAGCTGGTGCCGGCCAAGCAGGCCATCGTCTGTACCCGGCGGCCGCGTTCGCACGATGAAGCCACGCCCTCCATGCTCCATCTGCTTGCCGTGCACGACGCGGATATCGACGAGATTTCCTACGAAACTGACCGCGCGCGTTTCATCGGACGCGGCAACAGCCTGCAACGCCCGGACGCGTTGACGGCGACGCGGACGTTGTCCAATTCCGAAGGGTCGGTGCTCGACCCGATCGTGTCGATCCGTTCGCGCATCACCTTGCAGCCCGGCCAGACCACGACCATCGACATGGTGTCGGGTGTCGGCGGTACGCGCGAGGATTCGATCAGCCTGATCGACAAGTATCGCGATCGCCGCCTCGCCGACCGGGTATTCGACCTGGCATGGACGCACAGCCAGGTCGTGCGGAGGCAGATCAACGCATCGCAATCGGATGCGCAACTCTACGAACGCCTCGCCGGACTGATCCTGTATGCGCACCCTGCGATGCGCGCCGAACCTTCGGTGCTGCTGCAGAATCGCCGCGGCCAATCGGGTCTGTGGGGCCAGGCGATCTCCGGCGATCATCCGATCGTGCTGCTGCAGATCGCAGACGCGGCCAACATCGAATTGGTGCGGCAGCTGGTGCAGGCACACGCGTACTGGCGCTTGAAGGGGCTGGAAGTCGATTTGGTGATCTGGAACGAGGACCAAGCCGGCTACAGGCAGCAGCTGCAGGACCTGATCATGGGACTGATTGCCGCCGGCCTGGAAGCCAACGTGCTCGATCGGCCGGGCGGCATCTTCGTGCGGCCGGCGCAGCAACTTGCGCACGAGGATCGCGTCCTGTTGCAGTCGGCGGCGCGGGTGATCATCAGCGATGCGCGCGGAAAACTGGCCGAGCAGGTCGGCAAGCGTCCGCCGTCGATCCCGGTCATCCCGTTGCTGGTTCCGGCGCCAACCCAGTACGAGCTGATGCCCGCGCCGGATTTCACCACGCCGCAAACCGCCACGCCTGCGGTCGATCTTCCATTCGAGGTCGATCCATGGCCGTTCGACGTGGGCGCCGGCGCCGGTACGCTGCTGTTCGACAACGGACATGGCGGTTTCTCGCCCGACGGCCGCGAGTACATCGTCAATATCGCACCGGGGCAGAACACGCCCACGCCATGGTGCAACGTCATCGCCAATCCCAACCTGGGCTGCGTGGTCAGTGAAAGTTCGCCCGGCTACACCTGGGGCGAGAACGCGCATGAGTTCCGGCTGACGCCATGGCACAACGATCCGGTCAGCGATGTCGGCGGCGAAGCGTTTTATCTTCGCGACGAGGAGAGCGGGCGGGTCTGGTCGCCGATGCCGTTGCCGTGCCGCGGGGAAGGTAGCTACCGCACACGCCACGGCTTCGGTTACAGCGTCTACGAACATGTCGAGGACGGCATCGCCAGCGAACTCTGGATCTATGTGGCACAACAAGATGCGGTCAAGTTCAGCGTGTTGAAATTGCGCAACGTGTCCGGCCGGCCGCGTCGGCTCACGGCGACCGGCTACGTCGAATGGATCCTCGGCGACCTGCACGCGAAAACGCAGATGCATGTGGTGACCGAGATCGACGGCGACAGCAATGTGCTGATCGCCCGCAATCCGTTCAACAGCGAATTCGAGGGGCGTATCGCATTCTTCGACACGGACGCATTCGACACCGGTGCGCAGACCCGCAGTTTTACCGGCGACCGCACCGAATTCCTCGGCAGGAACGGCAGCCTCGGCAGCCCCGATGCGCTGTTGCGTGAGCGACTGTCCGGCAGGCTGGGCGTCGGCCTCGATCCGTGCGCCGCGATCCAGGTGGCCATCGACATGGAGCCAGGACAGGCCACCGAAACGATCTTTCGCCTCGGCGTTGGACACGGCTGGGGCGAGGCGATCGCATTAGCCAAGAAAACGCGAGGCAGCCAGGCGGCCCACGACGCGCTCGATGCGGTGCGCATGTACTGGCATCGCACGCTGAGTGCGATCCGCGTGGAAACGCCGGAACCGCGTGTCGACCTGCTGGTCAACGGATGGCTGCTGTACCAGACCATTGCCTGCCGTTACCTGGCACGCAGCGGTTATTACCAATCCGGCGGCGCATTCGGTTTCCGCGACCAGCTGCAGGACACGATGGCGATGGTCCACGTCGAGCCACAACGTGCGCGCGCGCATCTGTTGCTCAGCGCCGCGCACCAGTTCCCGCAAGGCGACGTGCAGCACTGGTGGCATCCGCCGCTGGATCGCGGCGTACGCACGCGTTGTTCCGACGACTATCTGTGGTTGCCGCTGGCGACGTGCCGCTATCTGCAAACCACCGGCGATGCTGGCGTGCTGGACGAGCAGGTGTCGTACATCGAAGGCCGGCCAGTCAATGCCGATGAAGAATCTTATTACGACCTGACGACGCGGTCGTCGCTGCGCGAAACGCTATACCAGCACTGCGTGCGTGCGCTGGAGCGTGGCGTGTCCGCGCTCGGCGAACGCGGCCTGCCGTTGATGGCGACCGGCGACTGGAACGACGGCATGAACCGGGTGGGCGAGGGCGGCAAGGGCGAGAGCGTGTGGCTCGGCTTCTTCCTCTACGACGTACTGACGCAGTTTTCGGTCGTGGCGCGCGATCGCCACGAGGTGGTCTTCGCCGAGCGCTGCATCGAGATGGCGGAGCGATTGCGTGGCAACCTCGAACAGCACGCGTGGGATGGCGCGTGGTACCGGCGCGCGTGGTTCGACAATGGCGCGCCGCTGGGCTCCACCGCCAGTGACGAATGCAGAATCGATTCTATTGCGCAGAGCTGGTCGGTATTGTCTGGCGCAGGCGATCCCGCGCGCACACGTCAGGCGATGGCGTCACTCAACGAGCACCTGGTCCGTCGCGATGCAGGCCTGATCCAGTTGCTGGATCCGCCCTTCGACAAGACCGAGCAGGACCCGGGCTACATCCGGGGCTACGTCCCCGGCGTGCGCGAGAACGGCGGGCAATACACGCATGCGGCGATCTGGGCGACGATGGCGTTCGCCGAACTTGGCGACAGCGAACGTGCGTGGGAACTGATGCGGCTGATCAATCCGGTCAACCATGGCAGCAGTGCGGAGGGCATCGCGATCTACAAGGTCGAACCGTACGTGGTCGCGGCCGACGTGTACGCCGTCGCACCGCACGTGGGTCGCGGTGGCTGGACCTGGTACACGGGTTCGGCAGGCTGGATGTACCGGCTCGCGGTGGAGTCGCTGCTGGGACTGCGGCGCGAAGGCGATACGTTGCGACTATCGCCATGCATTCCGAAAGAGTGGCCCGAGTACAACATGCGCTACCGCTATCGCGACACGGTGTATCGCATTCAGGTGCAACAACAAGCGCAAGGCGGTTCGCGCCTCAGCATCGATGGCGTGGAGCAATCGGCAATGGTGATTCCGTTGCGCGACGACCGTAGCGATCACGTCGTCGAGGTGTGGTTGGAGGCTGCTTCGTCCTGACGACAGGATGTTGGTCGGGAGATTTGCCGTTTGCCCCTCTCCCGCACGCAGGAGAGGGTGCCCGGAGGGCGGGTGAGGATTCGGCTCTTTATCGTCGATGCCAAGCTCGTAGGACGGGTTTTAACCGCCCGGTATCGACGCTGCCAAGCATCATCCCGCTCACCAAAAAGCCGCGGGTCGATGCCCGCCCTGCGAGGCCTTTCCCGACTCAAGCTTGCGTACGCGCGGCACCGCGTAATTACGACGTGGTCACCCTGTGCGTGCATGCCAGCGCATGACGTGGTTGGCCTACGCCTTCCTTTCCGCACGCTGATACAACACCCGCTCCGGCCGGTGCAACGCAAACCCTTGCGCGTAGTCCACGCCCAGTGTGCGCAGCGTCGCCAGCTTTTCATCGCTGTCGACCCACTCGGCGACGATCTCGAGTTTCAGCTGGTGGCCAATCTCGGTGATGGCCTTGACGATGGAATAGCTCATCGGGTCGTTGTCGATATCGCGGATGAAGCTGCCGTCGATCTTGATCACATCCACCGGCAGGTTTTTCAGGTAGCCGAACGACGACATGCCCGCGCCGAAGTCGTCGAGTGCGACCAGGCAACCGACCGCGCGCAGGCGCTCGATGAAACGCACCGCGCGCGCGAAGTTGCGTACCGCCTCGGTTTCGGTGATCTCGAAACATACCCGCGATGGCGCCACGCCATGCAGCTCGATCAGGTTCAACACATAGTCGGCCAGCGCATCGTCCTCCAGCGAAGACGCGGACAGATTGATCGCGCAGCGTCCGGGTGCACGCCCGCTGACATGCAACTTGCCGAAATGGGAGATCGCCTGCGCGATCACCCAGCGATCCAGCGCCGGCAGCATGCCGTAACGCTCGGCGGCGGGCAGGAACGCGCCAGGCAGCACTACCTTGCCGTCCTCGTCGCGCAGGCGCAGCAGCAATTCGATATGCGGATCAGCGTCGTGCTGTGGTTGCAACGGCCACACTTCCTGGTAATCGAGCAGCAAGCCGTTTTCCTCGATCACCCAGCGCAGGCGATGCGCCCACTCCATTTCACCGCGGCGGCGGGCGGTTTCGTCGTCATGTTCGGAATAGAAATGGATGCGGTTGCGGCCGTGATCCTTGGCCATGTAGCAGGCGGTGTCGGCGTGCGACAACACATCGCGCAGGGTCTGGCCCGGGCGGTCGATGAGGACCACGCCGATGCTGGCGCTGACCGTGTAGCTGCGTTGTTCCCACACGTAGACGTAACCATCGATCCGCGTGCGGATGCGTTCGGCCAGGATCTGCGCGCCCTCGAGGTTTGCATTGATCGCGAGGATGCCGAATTCGTCGCCGCCCAGTCGCGCCAGCACGTCGCCGCCCCGCAGCTGGTCGGCCATCGCCAACGCCAGCTGGCTCAACAACTGGTCACCGGCCAGATGCCCGGAGGTGTCGTTGATCAGCTTGAACTGGTCAAGATCGATGTACAGCAGCGCGCACGCAGGTTCGCCCTTGGCCACGGCGAGCAGGGCGCGTTCGACATGGCGCTCGAACTCGCGACGGTTGTACAACTCGGTCAAGGCATCGTGGGTGGCCTGATAGCTAAGCAGATCGGTAAGCTGGCGCTGTTCGGAAATGTCCTTGGCCACCATCAGCAGCTTGTGCTGGCCCTCCACCTCGACCGGCGAGATCGAGGTGCTGGCCCAGAAGCGGTCACCGTTGAGCGTGCACATCACTGCCTCGACATTGCGCCACTCCGTATCACCGTCGATCGTTGTCAGCGAGTTGCGGACGTCAGGATCCTCGAACAGCGCTGCCAGCGCTGCCCCCCCGTTGCCAACTTCGCTGCCCAGTCGTTCGCGCGCGGCCTGGTTGGCGTAGTCGATGCGGTCGTCATCGGTACGCGCCATCAGTACCAGTGCCGGCATCAGGTCGTTGAGGTTGCGCAAACGCTCTTCACTCTCGCGATAGCGTCGGCTCATCTGCCAGCCAAGCTCGATCGCGCGGCGGCGCGTGGTGGCCACCGACCAGACCAGCAGTGCCAGCAGCAGGCTGGAGATCACCCCGGGCATCCAGATTGACTGCTGCCACGGCAAACCGGCGGCAGTTTTGCCGATTGGATACATGGCCACGCGCCACACGCGGCCGCCATAGGCCAGTTCACGATCGAACTGGTAACCGGATGCGATGTCCTGATGACTGGCGAGACCCGACTCGTACAACGGCAACACGGCGCCGCCGGTGATGTCGCTGACCTGGACGTGCAGTTTCGAACGTGCCTCTTGCGGCAGCGCGCTCTCGATCAGGCTCCCGATCCGGAACGACATGGCAAGCGAACCCACCATCCGCTGACGCCGCTCGGCCAAGCTGCGCGGCGCCGCGCCGGAGGTGTACACCGGCAAACGCAAAGTGATGCCATCGGTCGGGTCGCGCGGATCGCTTTGCACCAGTCGGAACGGTGCCGACAACACGGGCTGATTGCTGTCACGTGAACGCAGGACCGCGGCCAAGTTGGGAGGCTGTCGGTTGACGTCGAGCCCCACCACGCGCTCGTTGCCCGCCACGGGAGCCACCAGTTGCGAGATGTAGTGATCGCCATCGGTTTGCGCCTCGCGCCGGGCGAAGACGATCGCCTGCAGGCTGGGAAAGGTCTGGCGGGGCATCAGGTTGTCGTAGGCGTGGGCGAACTTGGCCGCGTCGACATCATCGGAAGTGAGGAACAACGTCTGCACCGCCCGCGCCAGTTGCTCGCATGCGCGCAACTGGTCAACCAGTGCGACATAGCTGTTCAACGCGATATGCGCCAATGCACGCTGCTGCTCTGCCTCAACCCGGCGCTGCTGCAGGGTCGCGATCCAGTACGACAGCGCGACCCCCAGCGCCAGTGCGGCCAGACTCCAGACCCACGCCGAGAGGCTGAACGGCGCTTTGAGCTGCGGCTCTCGCGCATGCGACGACGCAGGCGAAGACCTGTCGGCTGGTAGCGGGTTGGAAGCATCCGATGCTTGCAAGTGAATTCCTGTGCCTGACCCCCGATGTGGGGATCTTAATACTGGCACCGTCCGGTTGTGGTGATTGGCAGGTTCGAGTCTGGCTTGGCCGTCTTCACGGCGTTGCCAATGTCGGCACAGGAATTGCGACAAGCTTTCTGGAATTTGTCCCGGTAGCGCCGATTCAACCGACTGTTCGACACATGAAAAAGCCGCCCGGCATGTGCTGGGCGGCTTTTTTCTTCTCGTCGCCTGCTCAGTTTTTCGCGTCGTCCGTTGCCGCAGGCGGGGCGCCATCGCTGATCTCCGCAACCAGTCCACGCTTCACCAGCAACGGCTTGATGTCGGGATCCTTGCCGGCAAAGTCACGGAACAGCTGCGATGCATCCTTGTTGCCGCCCTGCGACAGCAGCGTCTGGCGGAAGCGGTCGCCATTGGCGCGGGTCAGACCACCGTGTTGCTTGATCCATTCCGTGGTGTTGGCATCTAGGATTTCCGACCAGATGTAGGCGTAGTAGCCGGCCGAATAGCCACCCATGATGTGGCTGAAGTACGGCGTGCGGTAACGCGGTGGCACTGGCGCGTAATCGGTGCCGTTCTGCTTCAACGCAGCGTCCTCGAACGCCATCACGCCGGCCGCGTCGGGAATCTTGTCGGCCGGAATCTGGTGCCAGCGCTGGTCGAGCATCGCCGCGCCCAGGTACTCGGTCGTGGCGAAGCCCTGGTTGAACTTCGACGCCGCCAGCACCTTGTCCAGCAAAGCCTTCGGCATCGGTTCACCGGTCTGGTAATGCTTGGCGTAATTGGCCAGCACCGAGGGCCAGTCGGCCCACATCTCGTTGACCTGCGACGGGAATTCGACGAAGTCGCGCGGCACGTTCATCGTGTAATACGGATATTTCACGTCCGAGAAGATCCCGTGCAGCGCATGGCCGAATTCGTGGAACATCGTCGTGACTTCATCCCACGTCATCAGCGTCGGCTTGCCGGCCGAGGGCTTTGGGATGTTGAGGTGGTTGGCGATGACCGGCGTCTGTCCCAGCAGTTCCGATTGCCCCACGTACATGTTCATCCACGCGCCGCCGCGCTTGGACTCGCGCGCGTACATGTCGGCGATGAAGATGGCGAGTTGCTTGCCGTCGGCATCGAACACGTCGTAGGTGCTGGTGTCGGGGTGGTACCTGGGCAGGTCGGTGCGTTCCTTGAAGGTGATGCCGTAGAGCTGGGTCGCGGCATAAAACACGCCATTTTCCAGCACGTTCTTCATTTCCAGGTAAGGCTTGAGCTGCGACTCGTCGAAGTTGTATTTGTCCTGCCGCACCTTCTCCGAATAGAACGCCCAATCCCACGGCTGCAACTGGAACGTCGGCTGACCCTTGGCCTTCTGCTCGCGATCGATCATCGCCTGCAGGTCGACGGCTTCACGTTTGGCGTTGGCGACCGCCGCGGGCGCCAGCTGTCCCAGCATCTGGTTGACGGCCTGCGGCGTCTTCGCCGTCTCGTCGGCGAGCACGTAGGCGGCGTGGGTGGGATAGCCCAGCATCAACGCCTTCTCGGCACGCAGCTTCAGCACTTTGGAGACGATGGCGGTGTTGTCGAACGTGCCGCCGTGGCTGCCGCGCCCGATCGATGCCTTGTGCAGCTTCTCGCGCAGTGCGCGATTCTCGAGTTGCGCCTCGGCCGGCTGTCCGGTGGTGTTGAGCAATGCAAGCACGTACTTGCCTTCGAGCTTGCGCGACTTGGCGGCTTCGGCAGCCGCTGCGATCTGCTCATCGGACAAGCCGGCAAGTTCATCCCGCGAGTCAACAACCACCGCCGACGCATTCACTTCGTCGAGCACGTTCTGGCTGAACTTGGTGCCCAGCGTGGCCAGCTCGGAATTGATCGCCTTCAAGCGCGTCTTGTCCGCATCCGACAGCTTGGCGCCAGCGCGTACGAAGTCGGTGTGGTAACGCTCGACCAGGCGCAGGCCGACGGCATCCAGGCCCAACGCATTGCGCGTGTCGTAAATCGTCTTGATGCGCGCGAACAGCTTGGGATTGAGTCGGATGGCATCGCCATGCGCGGCGAACTTCGGCGAATAGTCGGCATCGATCTTCTTGCGCGCGTCATTGGTGTCGGCGCCATCGAGGTTGCCGAAGATGGTGCGTGCGCGGCCCAGCAGCTGGCCCGACTTTTCAAGCGCCAGGATGGTGTTGTCGAAGGTCGGCTTGTCGCGGTTGTTGGCGATCGCCTCGACTTCGCGCAGCTCATCGGTCATGCCGCGATCGAAGGCCGGTGCGAAGTCGCTGTCCTTGATCTTGTCGAACGCCGGGTAGTTCAGCGGCAGCGTGCTTGGAGTAAAGAGGGGATTGGCTTGCGTGGACACGTCGGCGGTTCCGGTAGCGGTCTGGGCAGAAGCTGTGCTTTTGGCAGGAGCGGTGGTTTGGGCATAGGCCGGCGCGGCAACGCCGAGGATGGCGGCCAGCGCCAGGGCGAGCGGGTGATTCATGCGGTTTTTCCAAGGGTGACCAGCGGAACACGAAGCCTACCCGATGCCGCCTGAGCGGGCGCATGACGAAAGCCACGGTTGGTTCATGTGCCGTTGATTGCGCTGCGGCGGCAGTCCACGGAACCGGTTCACGCGACGACAACCGCGGGCGCGTCATGGTGTCGTCCTGGCCCAATCGCTGCAAGAACGCGCTGTCAAACCTAACTTTTCACAGGAGCTCACGATGGACGTCAAATCAGTCATGACCGCAGACCCATGCTGCTGCACGCGGGACACGCCGCTGCGCGATGTCGCCAAAATGATGGTCGACAACGATTGCGGGCAGATCCCGGTGGTCGATTCGATGGACGGCAAGATGCCGGTCGGCGTTGTGACCGATCGCGACATCGCCATCCGCATCGTCGCCGAGGGACGCGATGCCAATACCGCAACCGCCGGCGATGCGATGAGCACGCCGTGCAAGACCGTCACCACCGACACCAGCCTCAAGGATTGCGTGTGCCTGATGGAGGCCGAGCAGATCCGCCGCGTGCCGGTGGTGGATGCCGAAGGCAGGCTGGCGGGCATCGTCGCCATCGCCGATATCGCGCTGGCAGGCAAGGATGTAGCGACGGCCGAAGTGGTCAAGAAAGTATCGGAGCCGACGGGCTGAACACATTCGCCGGGCATGTTTGCTTCTTCTTATGGGAGAAGGTGACGCGCTGCGGCGGGTGGGGAGGCAAGCGGGTCAGCAATACGAAGGCAGACGACATGACCACTGCGCACGATTTCACCGCCGACGACATCGACGGCGAGTCAAGACCGCTTTCCCGGTACGCCGGCAAGGTGCTGCTGATCGTCAACGTCGCATCCAAGTGCGGATTCACGCCGCAATACACCGGCCTGGAACAACTCCAGCGCGAGTACGGTGCGCGCGGGTTCGAGGTACTGGGGTTCCCTTGCGACCAGTTCGGCCACCAGGAGCCGGGGGACGAGGCGGAGATCAAGAACTTCTGTTCGCTGACCTACGACGTGACCTTCCCGATGTTCGCCAAGGTCGATGTCAACGGCGTATCCGCACACCCACTTTGGAAATGGCTGAAGGACGAGAAGGGCGGCTTCCTGGGCATCGATGCGATCAAGTGGAACTTCACCAAGTTCCTGATCGGGCGCGATGGCGAGGTGATCAAGCGGTATGCGCCGACCGATGAGCCTAAATCCATCGTCAGCGATATCGAGGCGGCATTGGGCTGAATATTGGTAGGGCGGAATCGACGAAGTCGCTTCCGCCACATGTGTTGAAGCGAACTGAAACGACGTGACCCTTGAAGTCGATACAACAGCGAAGCTGGTCCACCCGTGCTCTCACGTCGCGAAGAACGTAACCCCGTTTTTTGCGAGCACCCGGGCTACGGACACTATCTTCGTAAGCGGAGCTTGCCCCGCTACTGCTGGCTTCTGGTCCACTAGCACCAGAGCAAGCTCCGCTCTACACAAGCCGCGCCTTTTTCAGCGGATTGATTGCTTCGCTGCAGCCACCCTCGTCACGATGTCCTTGGTCGCAGGCGACCACACAGACCACGCATGTCCGCCAGCGCGAACCAGCACCTGCTCCTTGCGCAGCAGCGGGATCAGCACCGGCATCGCCTCGCGCAAACGGTCGCGATCGCCGTAGGCGAGCCATACGTTCTTCGCCTTGTCGGGATGGCGGGACCATGTCTGCAGATGACGCCACAACTCGTACTGGAAATTGTCGGCATTGACGGCGGCCGGGGCAGGGCGGGGCTTCCATTCGGCGATGCCGCCGGCCGCTGCAATCTCCTGCAGCAACGGCTTCTCGCCGAGATACGGCGCCAGCAACACGATGCCGTCCGCGTCGTTGGGGTACGCGCGGTCGTACATCAGCGCGCCCATGCCGCCCAGTGATGCGCCGACCAGCCACACTTGCTTGTAGCCACGCTTGCGCGCAGGCGCGATGACTTCATCGTGCAATCGCCGTTCCGCCTGCCCCTGCATGTAATAGCCAAGCGCGAGTCCAGTGAGGATGACATCGGCATCGGGCCATGCCGATTGCACGGCTTGCGCAATACCGCTGCGCGCGAGGCCGCCGAGATCGTCGCCGCGGCCGGGTAGCACCACGACCAGGCGCTGTGCTTTTTGCGGCGCTGCGACCAGCGTCGTTGGGATCGGCCTGGACGGATCGCCCTTGGGATAACAGCCGAGCAACAAGCCCAGCAGCAACAACAGTCCGGACCATGACAGTAAGCGCATTTTGGTTCCTCGTCCGCGGGAGTCAGTAATGTTGGAGACGCTGGATAAAATTCAACGGTGTCCGCGTTCCTCATGCGGCTTCGCCTTGTGATCACTCAACAACGCACTCAGGACCAGTGCGATGCCGAGTGCGGCGGCGATCAGGAACAATACCAGTGCGATGGCCGAATAAGCGAACAGGCGATTGCTGGTATCGACATCCATCATCATCGCCGACGCAAGGAACAGTGCAGCAGTGATGACGCCCGCGGTGATGCGATTGGCGATCTTCTGCAGGTTCTCCATCAGGCGCGAATCCTCCAGCCCGGTCATGCGCACCTGCATGCGATTCTCGGACAGCCGTGAAAGGATATCAGTCACCTTGCGCGGCGACTCGCGCAGCAGCAACTGCATTTCCATCAGCTCGCTGGCGAGGTTGGCCGGCGAGAATGATTGACGCATACGTTGCCGCATCACGTGCTCGAGATGGTCCTCGACCAGCTGCTTTACGTCGAGTTCTGGATCCAGCGCCAGGCATACACTTTCGAGGTTGAGCAAGGTCTTGCCCAGCAGGCTCAGTTCGGCCGGCGTGCGCAGTCCGCAAGCGGTGGCGTGGCGCACCAGATCCAGCATCAACCTTCCTTCGCCGAGCGATTGCGCGCCGGAACGCGCCGCATACCGCACGACCATCTGGCCCACTTCGCGCACGAAACGCTCCTCGTCGAAATCCTCCAGCCGCGTCCCCATGCCAATCGATTCGTTGGCGACTTCCTCGCCGCGTCCGTCCACCGCGGCGAACAGCAACTTCAGCAAACGCTCGCGCTGCTTCGGTGGTACGTGCGCGACCATGCCAAGGTCCAGCAATGCGAGTCGTCCATCGTTTGTAACCAGGAGGTTGCCCGGGTGCGGGTCGGCATGGATTTCGCCGTGGACGAAGACCTGGTCGAGATATCCGTGCATCAGCGCCGTGGCCAGATGACCAAGTTTCTGCTCGGTGCGGCGCAAGCCGGTCAAACTGGTGGCCTTGGTGCCCTCGACCAGCTCCATGGTCAGCACGCGCTTTCGGGTCAGGTCCCACAGTGGTGTCGGCACGAACAGTTCCGGGTATTCGGCGAAGTGGTCGTTGAACCGGTCCAGGTTTTCAGCCTCGACCTGATAGTCGAGTTCGGCCAGCAATGTCTTGCGGAACTCATGCACCCAGTCGGAAAAGCGCATGCGGCGTCCGATGTCGGTGTAGTCGTCAACCTTTTGCGCAAGTCCGGCCAGTGCGTCGAGGTCGTTGCGGATTACATCTGTGATGCCGGGCCGCTGCACCTTGACCGCCACCACGCGTCCGTCGCGCAAGGTGGCGCGATGCACCTGCGCCAGTGACGCGCAGCCGAGCGGGGTCTCCTCGAAGGTCTCGAAGATCTTGTTCGGGCGCACGCCTAGTTCTTCCTCGACCACTTGCCTGATGACGTCAATCGGCAGCGGCGCGACATCGTCCTGCATGCGTTCCAGTGCGACCAGATATTGCTCCGGCACCATGTCGGGACGGGTCGACAGCGCCTGGCCAATCTTGACGAAGGTCGGACCGAGCACTTCGAGGTCGGTGACGAATTCCTCCGGTTTCCCCTCGGTGTCGTGCGCATCGGCGGGGTCGAGTGTGGCCGCGTCGAGATCGAGACCGGTGAACACACCGGCGCTGCGGTACTTCAACAGGAAGCGCAGGATTCGCGCGGTGCGGGCAAAGCCCGTGGAGGGTTCATTCATGGCGGGCTCAAAGGTCCGCCGCGTAGCGGCCCCGGCGTCAACGCAGCTTCAGCGGCCGCGCGGCAGGATGCCGTGATGGCGACCAGCGACGACACCCTGTGGACGATCGGCCATTCGACACGGCCGTGGGACGCGTTCGCCGCGTTGTTGCAGGAAGCCCGGATTAAGGCGCTGGTCGATGTGCGCCGCTTTGCCGGCTCGCGTCGCAACCCGCAGTACTCGCCGCTTGCGATGGCGCCGGCGTTGCACGCGATCGGAATCGATTACGTCGCGATGCCGGAGTTCGGCGGACGCCGTACGGCAGATGCGGATTCGCCGAACACTGCATGGCGCGTGGCCGCGTTCCGCGGTTACGCCGATTACATGGCGGCGCCCGAATTCGTCCTCGCGCGTGTGCAGCTGATGCAACGCGCGCAATCGCAACGCACTGCGGTGATGTGTGCCGAAGCGGTATGGTGGCGTTGCCATCGCCGCCTGATCGCGGATGACTTCATCGCGCGCGGCTGGCAGGTATTGCATTTGCTGACACTGGGACGAATAGAGCCGCATCCATTGAACGCGTCGGCACGCATGGTCGATGACGTGTTGCGGTATCCGGCAGAAGGCGATGCGCAGGCGACATTGTTCTGATTTCGTAGGAGCGCACCTGGGCGCGATGGGGCTTTACCGGTAGAGCCC
>JAJAYW010000157.1 GCA_026786005.1 Lysobacter sp.
AAGGTCCCGGCTGAACTCAAGGCCGCGTCCGAGAGCATCTTCCGGCAGATGGGCATGGATATGACCGGGGCGATCAGGATGTTCCTGAGCCAGGTCGTCATGCAGCACGGACTGCCGTTTGAAGTGAAGATTGTCCAGCCGAATGCCGTGACCATGAAGGCCATTGAGGACAGCTACACCGGCCATGGTGTCGAGACGGTCGATTCGGTGGATGCTCTTTTTGCCAATGCCAATGCCAATGCCGATCGCTGACGCATGGCGGGTAAGCGCAAGGATCGCGTAGTCAGGCAAACGTCGCAGTTCAAAAGCGACATGAAGCGCGTGGGCTCGCATGAGAAGTGCGACCCCGCCGCGCTCAAGCGGGTCATGCAGGACATCGTGTCTCGGGTGACGCTTGCGCCGAACCTGCTGGACCATCCGTTGCGTGGCCGGTATCCAGACCAGAAGGGCGGCGATACGGATTGCCGCGAGTGCCATGTCTGCAATGACTGGCTTCTGGTGTACCGGCTTCCTGACGAGGATTCCGTGGTTTTCGTGCGAACCGGCACGCACTCGGACCTGTTCTGAATTGCGCGTACTTCCCGGTAGATCAAGCACTTTCCGCTGATGCTGCGCAGCGCAAGCTGCGTGCGTTCCGCTTTCGTGCAGCCCATGAAAAACCGGCGGACAAGGCACGTGCCTCGTCCGCCGGTCACAGCCCGGCGCCGTCATGGGCCGGGGCGGGTGCTGCGCGTCCGATCAGGCCGGTTCGGCTTCCACCGTGCGGCGCTTGCGGGCGAAGCGGGCGGACAGGTCGCGGCGGGCGCTCTTGAGGGCTTCACCCTTGCCGGACACTTCCAGCAGGCGGTAGCCCTCCAGGGCGATGGCCATCATGTCGCTGCCCAGCGCCATCTCGGTGTCGTCGCCGCGTTCCACCAGCTGGTGCAACTGCTGCAGGCGCGGGCGCAGTTGCTCCAGCGCGGTGCGGTCGGCCAGCGCCTCGGCCAGGCCGAGATTGGGCGGCACCATCTGCGGGTTGCTTTCGAGCAGGCTCAGCGCCTGCTCGCAGAACTCGCGCGACTTGGGTCCCATCTTCTTCATCTCCACCCGGTCGTCGGGCTGCAGCGCGATGAAGGGTGCGAACACGCGGCGGAGGGTGGCGATGGCGGTGTCGATGTCGGCGAGATCCTGCGCCGGGAGGTTGAGCGAAACAAGGTTCTGCATTGGCTATTCCTTACGTCCATTAGCGAGTCCGGGCTTGCCGAAGAGTGGCTGGGCCGGACGGTCCATGCTCCGCCGCGTTCCGTGCGGGCGGTTGGTGTGGCGTTGCCGACAGGTCGGCGAGGGAGCGCCGATAGTATGCGCAGGCGTCGTGGTGGTTGCCACCGTCAGCCCTACGAACGGCTACTCGCAGCCAACCCCATCATTGTCGCGATCAAGATGACTCGCATAGCCGGGTTCCCCACGTCGCACCGGGTCCGCACCAGCAGCACGCACGGCGGTGCAATTGGCGTAGTAGACGGATGATTCTTCGGCGGGCGTCAAACTATTGCGCATCTTCAATGCGGGTGGCATGTATGGCGCGGGTGCAGCCGATGAACCGCTGTGACAGTGGTAACCACCATTCTTGCGATCGTTGTGGCAGCCCTGTGCATTGAGTCCGCCGCCATGTGCGGCGGCGTGTCCGCAGGCGGTGGCCAACGCCAACAACGCTGCGATACGAAAGATGTTCATCATCGGCGCCCTGCCCATGACTTGCGTGCCACCGTAGCACCGACAAAAACGCCCCACGGGAACATACATTCGGGATTCGAGATGCGCCCTTCCGACTAAGGGGGTGTCTTGTCGGAATGCCTGCGCTTGTCGTACCACAGCGCCAGGTGCTCGCGGGAGCGCAGCGCGCCGCGGCCGTGTCGGGCGATGCGCAGCAGCAGGCGCAGGTGTTCGGTAACGGTGAACGTGCGCAGCTTGCGGTCGGAGGTCCAGACCGCTTCGCGCAGGATCGCGAAGCGGCCCTGCCGGGCCAGCGCGCGGCTGATGGCGACATCTTCGGCGGCGTAGTAGCGCTCGTCGAAACCGCCCGCGGCGTCGAACGCGGCGCGGGTGCAGAAGATGAAACATCCCGGCGCGATACGTGCCAGCCGCAGCAGCCAGACGAAGAACGCGCCGGCCCAACGCTCGTGGCGCGTGACGGGCTCCAGCAGGCGCACGGTCGCGCCGCCGCCGACGGCGCCCAGGCGCAGCGACTCGAGTGCGGCGCCGACTACGCGTGCATCCACCAGCGTGTCGGCATCGACGAAGACAAGGACATCGCCGCGCGCCTCGCGTGCGCCGGCGTTGCGCGCCGCCGCGATGTGCCGGTGCGCGACGGAGACGATGCGCGCACCGCGTTGCTGGGCGATTTGCGCAGTCTGGTCGGTTGAAGCGTCATCGACCACGACGATTTCGTATTCGACGCGCAAGATCGCCGCCGCGGCATGCAGTGCATCGATCGTCGCGCCGATCAGGCGGGCTTCGTCGTGGGCGGGGAGGATGAAGCTGAGCATCGATGCATGATGGCATCGCATGTGTTCATCCCGCGCCACGGACGCTGCGCGGGGTTGTGCGGTCGGTTGACGGGGATCGCTGTGCCCGGCCAATCTCATGAACCCTCATCCTGCAGGGGCCTTACTCCAGCACCTTCAACCGATGCGTCGACTCGACGCACACCGTCATGTCGGTCGGGCCAGTCGCGGCGCCGACGGCTTCCACGCGCATGCCGACGGTGACGGTGCTGAATACCTCCAGGCCCTGCGCGCGGCACAGGTTGGCGCGCGAGGGAACGTGCACGGTGACCGTGCCACGCGACCCGGTAGCGAGCACGAGCAGACCGTCGCCGTCATAGCTCCAGGGCGCGCGGTCGATGCTGGTGACACGGCCTGCGACGGCGACTTGCTGGCCATCGGTGAGTCCAGCGGGCATGGCATTCGTTGCGCAGCCGACCATGCCCGAGAGCGTGGCGACAAGCATTGCGCTGACCGGCATGCGCGGCAGGTTCGCATCGAGACGTGGGAGTGGATGATTGCGATGTGTCATGAACAGGGTTCTCCAGGAAACGGATTCGAGAGGATGTTTGGTGTTTCGATACAACTCGTAGGGCGGAAACGACGCAGTCGCTGCCGCCGAATGTCTTTCCGCTGCCGCGGAATTTGCGGCTTCGGAATTATCTTGGTGATGTCACCGCACTCGGTTGGCTCAACCCGCCAAGCGCCCTTGATCGACACCCAGATGCCTACCCATCTGCGTTAGCGGGCACTCATCCGTGTCGGCGCAGACTCCATGGCACTTGTCCGCCTGGGAGTTACAGCATGCAACGTTTCCTTCAACACACCCTCCTGTTCTCGATGTTGAGCTTGGCGATGTCCGCCTCCGCCCAAGGCGACGACATGTTCGCAATGGCCGACAGCAACAAGGACGGCCGCATTTCCACGCAAGAACACGCCTCAGCCGCCCAGGCGATGTTCGCCAAAATGGATGCCAACCATGATGGCAAGTGCACGGCCGAGGAAATGGCCGCTGGCGACGGCATGAAGAAGGGGGGCATGGACCACGGCGGCATGATGGCGATGATGGACACCAACCATGACGGCGTGCTGACCCGTGACGAGAATGCCGCTGCCGCGCAGGCAAGGTTCGATCGCATGGATCCGGACCACGACGGCAGGATCACTGCCGACGAAATGGCGGCTGCGCACAAGATGATGGGTGAGCAGCATCCGCCGATGGGCGGCATGGACCATGGCGGCATGGTCCATGGCGATATGGAGCATGCGGAAATGAAGCACGGTGACATCGCGGGCATGAGCGGCGGCATGATGGCCGGCATGCACGACCGGATGGACGCGAACAAGGACGGCGTGGTGACCACTGCAGAACATGCCGCCGGTGCGAAGGCGATGTTCGCCCGCATGGACAGCAACAAGGATGGCTACCTGTCGAAGGTGGAAATGCAGGCGGGCCGAGCGATGAAAAAGTAGCGATGACGCCAGGCATCCACACACCGCGGTGCGTGGGTGCAAGGGAAACAAAGGCCCCGCTTCGGCGGGGCTTTTTGTCATGGCATAGAGGCTTCCACTGCATCTCGTTCCGGGTGCTGGTAATTGAAGCCCTCGTAATTACGATGTGATCTCACGGCATTCGGCGGAAGCGACTGCGTCGATTCCGCCCTACTTGGGTTGCACCAATTCATCGGACTGCGGGCGCATACCTTCAGCGGGTTCCTGCGCCAGTGGCGCCTCCTCACGCCACACCCGGTTACGCCCCGCAGCCTTGGCGCGATAGACCGCGCTGTCGGCGACGCGATAGAGCTCGTCGTCGTCGCGATGGATGGTGCTGTCGAACTCGGCGACGCCGATGCTCGCCGTCATCGCCAGCACGATGTCCTTCAGTGCGATGGGATGCGTGACGAGGTCTTCGCGGAAACGCTCCGCACGCAGCATGGCCGTCGCCAGATCCTGCCCGGCAAGCACCACGCCGAACTCCTCGCCGCCGACCCGCGCGATCAGGTCGCCCTCCCCACCGAAACTGGTGCGCAAGCGTCTCGCCACGGCCACCAGGCAGGCATCGCCGACGACGTGGCCGTGCGTGTCGTTGATCGTCTTGAAATGATCGAGATCCAGCAGCAACAGCGTCAGCGGCGCGCCGGTGCGTTTGGAATGCATGGTCGCATCGGCCAGCACGTCGGCGAAGTGGCGGCGGTTGGCGAGATCGGTCAACGGATCGAGCTTGCTCTGCTGCGAAAACAGGTCGCGCTGGTCGCGCAATTCCTGGTCCAGGTCGAGCCGCTGCTGGTATTCGACATGGCTGCGCAGCAGCGAGATGACCACGTAGACCAGGTACACCGACATGATGATCGCGGTGGCGCGGTCGACGGGGTTGCGCCACAGCAGGAACAGGCCCGGCAGGTACAAAAACCCGATGCATGTGAAGGCAAAACCACGGCGCATGCTGAAGGCGTGCGCGACCGCGGTGGCGAGTCCAAGAGTGCTGAGCAACGCCGCCGTGCGTGCGGGGCCGAAGGCCGGATCAAGCACTGCCCAACAGAACACGCCGCCCCACAACGCCGTCGTGGCCGCGACGATGCCCCAGTGCAGGCGCAGCCAGCGCGAACGCGTCGCATCGTCGGCAGCGTGCACGGGACGGTGGACGAAACGCGCGACGGCCAGCCCGACGAAGGCCAGCAGTAACGACCAGCTCAGCATTGGCGCGCGCGAGAAAGCGCCGCCGTAGATACCGACAGCCAGCCATGCCGCCGCATAGAACGCGCCGCCGGTCAATGCGCGTCGATAGGTGTCGTCGAGTTCCTGCGTCAGCCGGCGCGTCTTTATCTGGTTCATCTGGCAGCGACGATACCGTATGTCACGCCTGCGCTTTTCACTCGGCGAAAGGCATCCGCTACCGACACGGATCGCATGTGGTGGGGTCGGTTCGCGCCAGCCTCGTCCGAAACCCTTTCAAGTAGGGCGCAATAACCGAAGGGCATTGCGCCGTATGGGTAGCAGATGTGACGCATTGCGACCGAAGGTATTGGTGAAACTTCGGCGACACTCCGTCGCATCTAACTTCTCCGTACTTGAAACCACGCCCCGCAATGCCCTTCGGTTATTGCGCCCTACAGGTTTTCGCTATCTCGTCTGACTGTCAGCTCGTAACCATCCTCGGGCTCGTGGCGTGTCGCGTCAGGCAATGGTTTCCTGATGGCGGTCTTCGCGGCGGACAGGAAAGTCTGTATCGCGGCCAGCAGCGCCTTCGCAATCGCCTGCCTGTAGGCTGCCTTGGCCAGCCGCGTTGCTTCGGCAGGCACATCCAGGAAGCTGACTTCCACCAGGCAGGCGGCGGTCTGCTTGTGGTGCTCCGCTGCATTCAACACGCCGAAACTTGCGCGCTTGACGCCGCGATCCTTCAATCCCGTTGCGCCGCGCACCGACTGCTGCACCAGCAGCGCCAGCTCGAGCGAACGCTTGCCCGCAGTGCTGTGGATATAGGTCTCGGTGCCCTGCACGCGGCCATCGAAGCCGTTGAAATGAATCGAGACGAAGACCGACGCCTTGCGATCGCGCGCGACATGCGCGCGGGTGGCCAGTCCGCGATTGACGTCGGTCTCGCGCGTCAGCACGGCATCGAAGCCCGCGTCGAGCAGCAGCGGCTTCAATCGCAGCGCGACATCAAGCGTCAGGGTTTTTTCCAGCGTGCCGTTGCTGCCGATGGCGTTGTTCGGACTCGACCCGCCGATGCGCCGGCTGCCGCCGTGACCCGGATCGATGACGATGGTCTGCATGGCCGTCCCTCAGGCGTTGATGGTCAGGACCGCAGTGTGCCGCCAAGCGGAACCATGGGCCGCAGGATGGCCAATTTCTGTCTCACGCACTGCGCATCCGTCCAGCCGGCCAACGCACTCATTGCAACACTGGGCGGCAACAGAGCGGCCCGGAGTGACTCGCGAGAGGTTATTTGCTGCGACGGCGCGGCTCTGAGCCCGTTGCGAGTCACTTTTTGCTGCAACAGAGCGGCTCGGAGCATCTCGCGCGGGCTTTTTGCTGCAACGGACCGACTCGGAGGGACTCGCGCGGAGCTTCTTGCTGCAACGGGCATGCTCGGGGCTTCTGCCGAAGGACTTTTCGCTGCAAGGGAGGAGTTCGGCATACCCCGGGAGGGGCTTTTTCCTGCAAAAGAGGCATCCGGAGGGATGCGCGAAGCGCTTTTTGCTGAGACGGACGGGCTCAGCTGTTCACGAGGGACCTTTTGCTGCATTCATGGAATGAAGATTCCTGCATCACCTTCCATTTACGAGCGTGCTGCGACCGTGCGCGGGTAGCGTCTCACCCGATCCTGGGGCGATGGCATGCATGCCAGCACATGCGGCGCGACCGGCGTGAATCGCGTCGACGACAGCGCGCAGTGCGTCGCCACGACGCACACAGGCCACGCAATGCTGCGCGGCGGCGCTCACACTGGACAAACTGGAGAATTCACCCATGAAAACCAACCACCTGTTGCTGCTTTCCCTCGCGATGTCGACCGCGCTGTTTGCGACGGCCTGCAACCGCGACGCTACACCCGCCGCGACGGACACCGCCGCCACGCCCGCGCCCATGGAACCGGCGCCGATGCCCGCCGAGCCGGCACCTGCACCGATGCCGGCACCGGCAATGGCTATGGACAGTGGGATGTCATTCGCCGAGATGGACAAGAACAGCGACGGCAACATCATCCATGACGAGATGGCCGACTCCGAGATGCTGCATCAGCACTTCAGCGTCGCCGACACCGACGGCGACGGCAAGCTCTCGTCGGCTGAAGTCGACAAGCACCGCGCCGATATGGCGGCCGCGCCGGCCAACTGATCCACGCAACGCGCTTGCAAACAACGCGGGGCGCAGCGATGCGCCCCGCGTTTTTGCGATATGCCCCCTGCAGAATTCCCGAGCTGTGCGTGGTAGCGGTGAATCCCTGCCGCGCCGATGTCCCTGTAGGAGCGGGCCCGGTGGGGTTGTGGGGGGGGCGGGGAAGCCCCCAACCCCCCCCCGGGGGGCCGGCCCAAAAAACACAAAAAAAAAAAAAACGGCGCCCCCCGCGCGGGGG
>JAJAYW010000158.1 GCA_026786005.1 Lysobacter sp.
GGGCTCTACCGGTCAAGCCTCATCGCGCCCAGGTGCGCTCCTACAAAAGCAGGTTTGCAGGACGGGCAGGACCCGTCTGCGCCATCACATCAGTGGCGTCGACAGCAGCGGCGCCAGCACGTGCAGCACGATGTCGGCGCTGAAGTGGCCGAGCATCGCCATCTCGATGCCGCGCCGCCAGTACAGCCAGCCGAACACGAGTCCGCCGATGGCGTTGAGGACAATGGTGCGGAAGACGACGATCTCGCTCAACTCCCAGATTTTTCCAGCAGCGGGCAGGTGGCCAATGCCGAACAACACCGCTGCAACGACGATCGCCGACCAGTACACCCATGGGCGCGGCGCGCGTTTCGCGAGCATCGCGAACAGCCACACCAGCAACGTCATCACGAACAACCGCAGTTGCAGCTCTTCGGAAATGCCACCGAAGAACGATGCGAGCAAGCCGTTGAATGCCGACGTGCCCGCGCCCGGGTCGGGGATCGTCTGCAATGGTTTTGGCAACAACGGGTCGAGCACTGTGCTCAGGCTTATGATGACCACCGCGGCGATGACGCCCATCGCGATCGCCTGCAACGGTTTCAACGTGCGCCAGTCGGCCGCGATGCGGCGATTCACCCAGCCATGCAATACAGGACTGCCCAGCCCGACGCGATGACCCATGCGCAGGCCCAGCAAGGTCAGCAATCCAAGCAACACGAACGCCTGCATCGCCTGTATCGCCACGAACGCCGGAAAGGGGATACGAAGCGCGTCGAACGCGCCCGGCATGGTCTGCAGCAGGTACGGAATCAGCGCGACCGCGGACAGTGCCGCCAGCACGCCCCAGATCAGTGCGAGCTTCAGATCCTGTTTCCAGGGAATGAGAAATTCGCCCGCGGCATTGCTCACGTCAGATCGCCTTCTTAAGATACAAGCGTGTCGTGTCGACCGGACTGGCTTGCACCACCGACACCAGTTCCCATCCTTGCAGGCCGAGTTTGTCGAGTTCCTGCTGCACGCGGTCGCCGAGCTTGCCCGCGAACAACTTGGTCGGCATCTCCACGACCTTGTAACTCCAACGCTGGCTCATCCTGGTAGTTCCTCTTAAAAAATGTCTGGCGTCAATCGACGTGATTACACGGCGTTTCTCACCGGCGGTTTTCTTTCCACAGCGTCAGCGCCAGCGCACCGGCAATCACCAAGGCAATCGCACTGATCCACACAGGAATCGTCATCCCGTTGACGCTGACACCCCAACCCATGACGAAGCGGGTCAACTGCATCAATGCCAGCAGCCCAAGAAAGATCGTGGTGATGGTGGTGAACGGTGTCATGCCTGCTCTCCTTTGGCGGAAGCATCCTTGCGGGTTCGCGCTGCCTGCTGCGTTTCCGGCTTGAGTCGCCCGGCCTTGCGCAGCGAATCGCGCAGCACGTATTCGATCTGCGCGTTGAGCGATCGCAACTCGTCATCGGCCCAGCGCTGCGCTGCCGCCAGGACTTCGGCGTTGATGCGCAGCGGGTAGGCCTTTTTCTCGCTCATAACGCAACTTGGAAGCTGGTTGTAACAGCGGAGCCATGGGCTCCCTCCTTTGCAAAAGGAGGGTTGGGGAGGATTTGCTGTTGTTTTGCGATTGAGGGCAAGAGCAAATCCCCCCTGTCCCCCTTCTGCGAAGGGGGGTTAAAGAACAGCGTGCGGGGTGTTTTCAGGTTCATCAGTACAACGAGCCGGTGTTGACTACCGGCTGCACACCGCGATGATCGGAACACAGCACGATCAGCAGGTTGCTGACCATCTGCGCCTTGCGTTCCTCATCGAGCTTGACGGTGCCGTTCTTCTCCAGTTCGGCCAGCGCCATCTCGACCATGCCGACCGCGCCGGCGACGATGCGCGTGCGTGCGGCAATGACGGCATTGGCCTGCTGGCGCTGCAACATGGCCTGGGCGATTTCCGGCGCGTAGGCGAGGTGGCTGATGCGTGCGTCGATGACGCTGACGCCGGCATCCGACAGGCGCTCGTCGAGTTGATCCTTCAAGTGTTGGGAAATTTCGACAGGGTGGCTGCGCAACGCGACCTGGCCTTCCTCGTGCTGGTCATACGGATAGCTGGTCGCCATTGCGCGCAGCGCCGACTCGGTCTGGATGTGGACGAAGCTTTCATAGTCGTCGACGTTGTAAACGGCCTCGGCCGAGTCGACGACCTGCCACACGATCACTGCGGCGATCTCGATCGGGCTGCCATCGAGTTCGTTGACCTTGAGCTTGCCGCTCTCGAAGTTGCGCACGCGCTGGCTGATTTTCTTCTTGGAGTAGAAGGGGTTGTTCCAGCGCAGGCCGTTCTCCTTGTCGGTGCCGATGTATTTGCCGAACAGGCTCAACACCGCGGCCTGGTTGGGTTCGACCATGTACAGGCCGAACAGGCAGAAAGCGGCGAGGATTTCGACCAGCACGCCAAGCATGACCATTGCAACGGATTCCCCAGTTGCACCTAGGAAAATCAGGAAGCCACCACCCACCAAGGCGGCCAGCAACAGCAGCAGGAGCGGGATGCCCGGGAGGGAGCGGACGGGGTTTTCTTTCATGGCACGTTCTCGATGGCTGCCCGGTTGGGCACGCTGTAGTGATATCAAATAGATATCAGACTATCAAGTGGATTCCGACGAACGGCGACAAGTTGATTTCGGCGAACGGCGCTTGGCTCCCCCCCCTGCGAAGGCAGGGGAGGGCTGGGGAGGGGTTGCGTCGGTCACGTTGCTGTTTATGAAAGGCAAAAGCTTTCGCGCTTTGCGCGAGTTCATTTCTTTTGATGAGCCCAAAAGAAACGGAACCAAAGAAAAGGGCTTTCCCCGGGGTGGAGCACAGCCAGCCGCTTTGTTAGCGCAGAGATTTTCCGACTCGGCATCCTGCCTCGGTCGGAAAACGGCGTGCATCCATGCACGCCGCCCTTCGGGTTGGATGCTTTGTAAGTCGGTCGCCAAAACGCGCGAAGATCTCGACGCTTACGGAAGTGTCGGCGTCAGATACAGCAGCGGCGCGGGAGCGAATTCGCCGGTTGCGTACAAGCCGCGTCCATTCGCTGCCCATGTCAGGGCTTCGGCCTGCGGCAACCATGGCAACGCGTGCACCTTTGGCTTGGCCGCCGTGGCCTGCTTCCAGGTCTGGTTGGCGCTGCGCGAGTAGAACAGCACATTGCGATAGGTCATCACCGCCAGCGTGCGGCGGTCGGGGCTGATGCTGGCGGCGGTGACCTGGCCATGCAGGCGGGCGCGGGTGGGATTGGCGGCACGGTCTTCGGCGCTGGCCTGCGGCACGCCGGTCAATGTCCCGACCAGTCGCGCGGTCTGCAGTCCTGCATTACTCGGTCTTAATGGCAGCGCAAAGAGTTCCGGCGGCTGGCGTTTCTTCGAGATCAACAACACGTTCTTCTGCACGACATCCACGGCGATCGCTTCGCAGTCGCGAGCGCCATCCGGCCACTGGAAGGCGATCGACCATGCCGGTTTCAGCGTCGCGTTCTGCACGCGAGAGGGCTCTTCGACCACATGCAGTTGCAGAGTCTTGCGCAGACCACCGTTGTCGCCGGTGTCGGCGATCAGCAGATAGCGTTTGCCATCGAGCTCGAACGCGGCCAAGTCTTCCCAATCAGTCTTGGTGACGCCGGCGACGTCGAACCTGGCCAGTGACCTTCCGCGATTGCTGACGGCGAACAGCCGTGCCGGATTGCCGCCATCGTCGATCAGCCACAGCACGTCTTCATGACGGCGCGACGCGGCCATACCACTGACTTCGTTGAGCTGCACATCGACCAGCAACCCGGACAGCCGTGCAAACGGTTCGCTGGAGCGCGCGCAGCCGGACAGCGCGGCCAGCGCACTCGCCAGCAACAACGGATGCCACAACAGGGGACGTCGTTTGGTCACGGTCGAAGGATGACAGATCGCTTCGCCGCGTTGGAAGGTCCCACAAGCCGCCACGGGTAAGATGCGGTTTGGTCGATGGAGTCGCGCATGATCACGTTGGGCACGCCGCTGTCCCCGCACGCCACCCGCGTGCTGCTGCTCGGCTCGGGCGAGCTGGGCAAGGAAGTCGCCATTGAACTGCAACGCTTTGGCGTGGAGGTCATCGCCGCGGATCGGTACGCCGATGCGCCCGCCATGCAGGTCGCGCATCGCAGCCATGTACTGGACATGCTCGACAGTGCCGCGCTTCGCGCGCTGATCGCGCTGGAAAAACCCGACCTGATCGTGCCGGAAATCGAGGCCATCCATACCGAAACGCTGATGGAGCTGGAGCGCGATCACGGCCAGCGCGTCATCCCCACGGCGCGTGCGGCGCGGCTGACGATGGATCGCGAAGGCATTCGCCGTCTGGCGGCGGAAACGCTGGGTCTGGCGACGTCGCCGTATCGTTTCGTCGATACGCACGAGGAGTATCTCGATGCTGTCGCGGCATTGGGCCTGCCGTGCGTGGTCAAGCCGGTGATGTCGTCGTCGGGCAAGGGGCAGTCGCTGGTTCGCACGGAAGACGACATCGATCCCGCGTGGCAGTACGCGCAGACCGGCGGCCGCGCCGGCGCGGGCCGCGTGATCGTCGAGGGCTTCATCGATTTCGATTACGAAATTACTTTGCTCACCGTGCGCCATCGCGACGGCACCAGCTTCTGCGATCCCATCGGCCATCTGCAACGCGATGGAGACTATCGCGAGAGCTGGCAACCGCAGCTGATGTCCACGCGCGCGCTGGCGCTGGCGCAGGGCATCGCGCGCAGCGTCACCGATGATCTCGGTGGCTGGGGCGTGTTCGGCGTGGAACTGTTCATCAAGGACGACGAGGTCTGGTTCAGCGAAGTCTCGCCGCGTCCGCACGACACCGGCCTGGTGACGCTGATCTCGCAGGATCTGTCGCAGTTCGCGCTGCACGCACGCGCGATCCTGGGATTGCCGATCCCGGTGATCCGGCAACTGGGGCCATCGGCATCGACCGCGGTGCTGGCGGAAGGCCATGGCGTGCCGGTGTTCGGCAACATCGACGCAGCGTTGCATGTGCCCGATACGGCGCTGCGCCTGTTCGGCAAACCCCGCGTCGAAGGGCATCGCCGCGTTGCGGTGACGCTGGCGCGCGGCGAGAACACCGACGATGCCCGTTCGGTGTCCCGCGATGCCGCCGCGGCGCTCACCATCGATCTGCTATGACTGCAATGTCCAACCACCGCGTGTCGAGCCCATGAACGAAAGCGAAGGCTATGCCGTGTTCTTCTTTCCGCAGGCGCTGGAGGCACTCGGCGAAGCGATCAAGCCGTACCTTGTCGAAGGTGCCGCGGGCGCACATGTGTTGTGCAGCCAGATCGATACGTCGGGTTCGCTGATCGAGATGACGCTGCATGGCAACACGCAGGGCGGCAAGAACATCGAGGTCGAGTTGATGGTGCCGAGCGGCATGATCCGGATGATCGTCTCCGCGCATAGCGACGATGCGTTCGGTTTCGGCCGACACATCGCCGAGCCGCGCATGGAGTTACCGGTGGTTGGCCCGACGGCGGCACCGGTAAAAGTTCCGTCGGATTCGTTGCAGGCGACGACGCTCTTGACGACGGCAGCAAGTGAGGAAGCCGTCGTTGAACCGAAGAACTGACTCAATTCCTGATAACCCGCGTTAGCCACGTAGCCTGCACTCCGCGAGGAAGGACCAACCTGAAATGACCTTCCACTTTGACGAAATCGTTGACAGCGAGGAAAAAGTGCGTGCAGTCATTGGTAATGCCAGCGATCTAGTCCGTCGAAAGCAGATCGACCACTTGGATGTACATGCATGTGCATTCATATCAAAAAGCCCGTTCTTGCTGATCTCCTCAACCGACTCCGAAGGTCGGATGGACATTTCCCCGAAGGGTGACCCGCCCGGATTCGTTCGTGTGCTCGATCAACGCACGCTCGCCATACCAGACCGTCCGGGCAATAGACGCGTCGACACGTTTCAGAATCTCGTGCAGACCCCTCAAGTCGGCCTACTCTTTCTGATTCCTGGAAAAAAGGAGACTCTGAGGCTAAGTGGTCATGCTCAAATCGTCCGGGACCTCTGGGTTCGGGAACCAATGGCAATGAATGGAAAGGTCCCAGATTTCGCAATCATCGTCCGAGTCAATGAGGTCTTCTTTCATTGCGCGAAGTGCGTTATCCGCTCCAAACTCTGGGAACCTGACTCTTGGCCAGAACTTACAGGACTACCAACGCTCGCGCAGACCATGGTTGATCACGGCAGATTAGACAAGACTGTGGAGCAGATGCAGGCAATCATCGAAGGCGACGCGAAGGATCGGCTGTACTGAATGACGCCTAACAATTCATTCAACCCGAAGCCGCTTCGAGGCTCGGCTTGATGCAGCCAGCGTAGCCCGGTTGAAGCGGTAGGCTGCACCCGGGGATGTTCGTCACGTTATGAAGAGCCCCGGATGCGCTGCTTATGCGGGCTACGGTTCTGTAGGAGCGCACCTGGGCGCGATGGCTTTACCGGTAGAGCCTCATCGCGCCCGGGTGCGCTCCTTCAAATAGCGCAACGTCATGCTTGTTCCACAAATTCCATGCGCTTCCACTCACGCCCGTTGAACCCTTCCAGCGGCTGGAACCTGCGCTTGTAATCCATCTTGCGGTGGCCATCGATCCAGTAGCCAAGATAGAGATGATCGCGTTGCTCGCGTCGCCCCCATTCGATCTGGTGCAGCACCGCCAGCGTGCCGAGTCCGCGTTGCACCGCATCAGGTTCGTAGAAGGTGTACACGGCTGAAAGCGCGTGTTCGACCATGTCGGTAACCGCCACCGCCAGCAGGCGGCCGTGTTCGCGCAGTTCCAGGAATCGCCCGGTGGCCCAACGGCCGATCAGGAATTGCTCGAACTCGGTGGCGCCGTGATCGTCCATGCCGCCGGCTGGATGGCGCGCAGCGAGATAGCGCTGGTACAGCGCCAGTTGCTCTTCGGTGCGTTCGGCCGCGACCACACGCATCTCTATATCGGCGTTGCGTTTGAGGCAGCGGCGCTGGCTGCGATCCGGTACGAAATCGGCGACTGGCACGCGCACCGCGACGCACGCCTTGCAGCCGTGGCAATGCGGGCGATAGACCAGGTCACCGGAGCGCCGGAAGCCCCAGCTCAGCGCCAGTGCATACAGTTCCGGCAAACGCGGATCGCGCGGATCGATGACCAGATCGCGCGCGATGCGGTCGGGCCAGTAGCCGCAGACGTGCTCGCCGGTGTGGAAAACGCGCAGGTCTTCGGCTTCGCGCATTGCGTCAATCCAGGACCATTGGCAACAGTTGCCAGAACACCACACCGGCAAACAAGCCAGCGGCGGAACCGGCCACGAGATCGCGGGGTGAATGTCGTTGCAAGGCCAGGCGCGACCACGCCAGCAACGCGGCGAACACCAATCCGCCGGCGCCAATCCGCCAGTCGATGCGCCACAGCAGGATCGCGGCGTAGACCGCGAAAGCCAGATGCAGCGACAGCTTGCAGTAACGCGACGACAGCGTCGCCACGGCGATCAGCAGTGCGGACAAGCCCATCCCAAGTGCGAGTTCGCGCACCGCACCGAGCCACGCAATTACCGCGGCGCAGGCGAGCGCAACCAGCAGGAAACGGTTCAGCGAAACGCGTTCATTTCGCGCGGTGGCGTCCACGTGCGTCCAGCGGCCGCGCCGCACCTGCCACCACGAATACCCCATCACCACGGCGGCAAACAGTCCAAAGCCCACAGCAATGGCGAGCGTGTTGCCACCGTCGCCTTCGGTGGTCACCGACAATGCCAGCACCGCGAGCGGCAGCATCAGCAAGGGATGGCCGAGGATCGAAACCGTGCGGGCGAGGGCGATGTGACGCATGCTGAAAGCATACTGCGCCCGCCATCGCAGCAATTGCGACTGTCCGTGTCCTGAACGCGGCGGTGGCCGCGTCAACCGGACAATCCCGCGTGCGTTGACCTCGGCAGTGACGGCATTCCGCCGACCGCTACGGATCGTTACAAAACAGGAGTCAACGAATGAATCGTCTGCAATGGCTGACCGTCGCGCTGGTGGCGACCAGCGCTTCGACCGCGGCGCTGGCGCAGCAAGGCGTGACCACGCCGGCCAAGCCGCAACGCATGAACATCGATGCCAACAACGACGGCGTCATCGACCGTGCCGAGGCCGCCCCACACCAGCGGTTGGCGGACCAGTTCACCCAGCTCGACAAGAACAACGATGGCAGGCTCACGGCCGATCAACGCCCGCAACGGATGGGCAAGCACGGACGTCGCGGAATGGGCGGACATCACGGCGGCATGATGAAGGCCGACACGGACAAGGACGGCAAGATCAGCCGTGCCGAAGCCGTCGCCGATCCAAAACTGGCGCCGAAGTTCGACGAGATCGACGGCAATCGTGATGGTTTCCTGGATCGCGCCGATTGGCAGGCCAAGGCGCGCGAGCGCAAGGAAGCGTGGTTCATCTCGGCCGATGGCAACAAGGATGGCAGGTTGTCGCAAGCGGAGATGGAAGCATCCAGTGCCAAGCGTCGTGCAGAGCACCAGCAGAAGGCACAGTCGCACAGTGCGGAGCGCTTCCAGAAACTCGACGCGAACAAGGACGGCAGTGTGAGCCGCGAAGAGATGCAATCGAAGATGCAGCGATAACCGAAGTATGTCCAAAGGCAGGGCGCTGCATGCTTTCCTTCTCCCTTCGGGAGAAGGTGGCGCGTAGCGCCGGATGAGGGCGGGAGAGTGACGTGCTATGGAACGTACATCGTGATCTGAACGCCCGCGCCCTCATCCGCCCTTCGGGCACCTTCTCCCGAAGGGAGAAGGAAGAGCTACTCGGGAGCCCGGTCAGCAATGACCGGGCTTCTTCGTTACAGGCGTCCGGACTGGATCAGGCCCACGATCAGTCCGCCAAAGCCACACACGAAACCAACCACCCCACCCAACCAGCACAGCCAGCGTTCGCGGCGGCGAAGCCTGGCTGCAGCGATCGGATCGTGCATCGCTTGCCGTGCATGGCGACGTAACAACACCCGACGCTGCACCACGATGGTCTGGTAAAAAATCGTGGCCATGAACAGCAGCGTCGCCAGTACCGGCAGGTGCCATGTGGTCGTGGTCTTCGCGACCAAAATCAGCGTCACCATGAAGCAGATCGACGCCGCAGCGCAGATCATCGCGCTGCGGATGAGTTCACGCCGCTCGCGATCGTCGATGGAATCCTTCAGCTGCTGCCGCAATCCGAAGAAGATTCCGGCGAACGCGGCCACGAGGCCGATGCCGATGCTGCCAGCCGTACCCAGCAGCACCTTGCCTGCGGTCTTGCCGGCAAGCAACGCCCCGACACCAAGCACTCCGGCAGCTGCGGCAGGCGGGCTGGCAACGGTGAGCGCAGTCGTGATGATTGCGGTAAACGCCGCGCCCGGCGCCGTGCTGCTGGCGAAGTCGCTGAAGCGTTTCAGCAGATCCTCGCGCACCAGTTGCCGTGCGCGCGACAGGCGCTTGCGCACGGCAGCGTCGGACAGTCCGAGCAGCGTTGCGACTTGCTGCGAACTCTGGCCTTCGCGATAGAACAACAACAACACCTCGCGGCTGTCTTCAGGCAATGCCGAAATCAATTCGGCCGCGGCGTGCTGCCGTTCGTCGTCGAGCAACTGCTGCACCGGTGTGGGTCCGGCATCGGCTGCCGCCGCGATCGCGGCATCGGCATCATCGACGGGACGCGGTCCGCGTTGCAGGCCGCGCAGGTGATCGCGCGCCAGGTTGCGGGTGATCTGCCGAAGCCACGGCAGGAAGCTGTCTGGGTTGTTGAGCTTGCGCAGCTGCTGCCAGGCGTTGAGAAACGCATCCTGTGCAATGTCCTCGCTGGTCGGCACATCGCGGGTGATGGCGAGCGCTACCGAGGTCACCGTGTTCTGGCTGGCGGCAACGATTCGGCCATAGGCATCGCGATCGCCACGCGCGGCCGCGGGTAGTTCGCGCCGGATCAGGAGGTCGATGGCTTCGGCATTCATGTTCAAGGTTCCCGGCTTGCGACCGCGCAGGAGTTGCAGCGATTGTCTTTCAGGACGTTGGTACGTGGGAAATGTGACCGAAGAAGCCAATGACGAGCAAAACCGATTACTCAATCTGCAGCTGCCTTCTCAGATATTCCTAAAACTCCACATGCCGCAGCATCTGCACGATTTCCCATTCGTCACCCACTGGGCGCACTTCCAGCGTCTTGTTGGTCGCCGATTGCGTGTGGTGAAACGCATTGAACTGGATCTGCGCGGTGTCGGCCGCTTGCCGGAACCCGCTGACCTCGATGAAGAACGCCTTGCTTCCGGTGGGCCTGTGATAGCTGCCGGAAGCCGCATTGGCCACGCGCACGCATTGCGAGGCGGGCACCACCATGCGAGACGGACGCTGCAGTCCGGCGAGCACGTTGGGCGTCGGATCCTTGCCATCCACGGCCACGCACAGCACGGCCGGCGCACGCATCGAGGATTCACTGTTGAGGATCAGCAGTGCCAACGCGTCGGGGGTGGGCGTCACCGCGACATCGCCTGGCGCCTGTGTGGTGGTCGCTACCGTTGATGCGGAATCCTGCCGGGCCGTGCTCGGCAAGGTCTGGATCATCACCAGAGCCAGGATCATCACGATGGCCACCAGAAAGCCCAGCTTGAGCGAAAGCACGCGCTTCTGCGCGGGTGCAGGCGTCCTGATTTCAGGTGCCCGGAAGGTTGGCGCCTGCGACGCACGGGTGGTCTCGAGCAATCCCGCATCGCGCAGTATTTCGCGCGCACGCGGCTGATCTTCGGACACGATCACCCACACGGCCGGCTGCCCACCGGCGCGTTCGGACTCGCGATAGCTGAAACCGCCGCGATGACTGCCCTTGTATGAGCGGCCGTTGCTGATTTTGGTCTGGATGCCGGCCTCGTTGAGCAACTGCGCGACGCGCTCGACATTCTCGAGCCGCGGACTGGTGAACATCTGTCTCATGTCATTGCCTCGACGGAACTTGCGCCGCCGTCTTCTCATCGCCGACGACGCGGATCAATCCTTCCTGCGCGGTGCTGGCGACCAGCCGGCCCGCCTGATCGTAGATCGAGCCGCGCGCGAGACCGCGTGATCCCTGTGCGCTGGGGCTGTCGATCGAATACAGCAACCAGTCGTCGGCACGGAACGGACGATGGAACCACAACGCATGGTCGAGCGATGCCATTTGCACGTTGGGCTGGTAGTAGCTGATGCCATGCGGAAAGGTCGCTGTGCCCAGCAACTGGAAATCCGATGCGTAAGCGAGCAGTGCGCGATGCAGTTCCGGAGCATCACCGACTTTTTCGCTGAGCTTGAACCAGACCTGCTGGAACGGCGGCCGCTTGGGCGGATTGAGTTCGTCGCGCATGCTTTCATGTGGAGGCAGGACGCGGCGAAACTCGAACGGCCCCATCCGCGACAGCCAGCGCTGCACCTTGGTCGAAAGTTTGGCCAGCACTTCCGGCGGCACCGCATGCGCCGGTTCGATGTCGCCGGGCTTGGGCACTTCCGGCATCGACAGTTGATGCTCGGCGCCGGTTTCCTCGTCCTGGAACGAAGCCGCAAACACGAAGATCGGCTGGCCGTGCTGGATTGCGGTGACCCGGCGCACCGAGAAACTGCCGCCGTCGCGGGTGCGGTCCACGTCGTAGACGATTGGATGTTCAGTGTCGCCCGCGCGCAGGAAATACGCATGCAGCGAGTGCGCGGTGCGCGGCGTGGACAGCGTCGCCTGCGCCGCCGACAGCGCCTGCCCGAGTACCTGTCCGCCGAACACATATTTGGTGCCGATGTCGCGGCTCTGGCCGCGGAACAGGTTGTCCTCCAGACGCTCCAGCGACAGCAGTTCGATCAGTTCGGAAACGACGGGCGTGGTCATGGGTGATCTTGATGATGCGATGCGGCAAATTATAGCGGGCGTCGGCAAACGACCGTTTTTGTAGGAGCGCACTTGGGCGCGATGGGCTTTACCGGTAGAGCCCATCGCTACCAGGTGCGCTCCTACAAACGCACAGGCGCCAAGCGCTGCAACGCAATCGCTTCCAACACCCGCTGCCACGGAAACAACGGCCCCGGATCGCGTTTGCGCCGCACTCGGATTGATGGATTGTCACTGGCCTCGACCTCATCGGTATCGAGGTCTTCATGCCCGGCAATCAAACACAGTGACGGAATGTCGATCTGCAACTGTTGCAGCAGCGCGACCAACGCGAGCATCTGCTCCTCGGGATACGCCTCGTCCATCGCCTGCCTGCGCGAATCCAGCCAGTCCGGATAGCGGCCGGTATTGACCAGCTCGATGCCGATTACGCGCGGGTTGTAGCCGCGCGTGTGGTGCGCGATGTGTTCGGGAGAAACATAGCGATGCACGCTGCCGTCGCGGTCGATGTAGAAATGACCGCTGTTGCCTGTTTGCGTCTCCGGATAAAGTATGAGTTCGCCGTAGGCGCGGGCCATGGCAAGGTCCGGCAGTTCGGTGCAATGCATCACCACAAGATCGATTTGCGACAGCGGCCGTTGCTCCAGCCGGCCCTCGTACGGCAACGAATCGATGCGTATGGCGAAAGCTTGCAGCGGGTCGGTCGGCATGGGCCGATGCTAGCATTCACCCATGTCCTTCTCCCCCGATTCCGAACTGGGCCGGCTGCTCGCCACGATTCCGCAACGCGGGCGGGTGCAATGGATCGGCGTGCGTCCCGCGCGCGGCGTGGACATGCTCGAAGTGGATGCGGTCGAGGCATTGACCGAAAAGGGCTTGCGCGGTGATCGTTACAAGTCCGCCAGCGGCAAGCGCGGGATCACGTTGATACAGGAAGAACATCTCCCCGCGATCGCGGCGTTGAGCGGACACGATGTGGTCCTGCCGTCGCTGCTGCGACGCAATGTGGTGGTGTCCGGAATTCCGCTGATCGCGCTGAAGGATCGCGAATTTCGCATCGGCGATCTGGTCTTGCAAGGCACCGGCCCGTGCGAACCGTGTTCGATGATGGAGGCCGCGCTGGGTGCCGGCGGTTACAGCGCCATGCGCGGTCATGGCGGCATCTGCGCGCGCATCGTGCAGGGCGGCATGTTGCGTATCGGCGATGAAGTACGCAGCGCATGACAGGTCACTCTGAATGAGAGGCCACGCGATCCTGTCGCACGGCTTCGAAAGCGGTCCGGATGCGACCAAGGTAACTGCGCTGGCGGAAGCCGCGGAACGTGCGGGCTGGACGCACGAACGTCCTGATTACACCGATCTCGATGCGAAACGCGAATCCGGAGAACTCGGCGATGTCCCCGCGCGTCTGCAACGGCTGCTCGTTCTGGCAACGTCGGCAGCACAACGTGGGCCGCTGGTGCTGGCCGGTTCCAGCCTGGGTGCGTACATCTCGGGCCTGGCGTCATTGCAGGTGCCGGTCAGCGGATTGTTCCTGATGGCGCTGCCGATGCGGCTGGGCGACACGCATCCGTTCGATGCCGCACGCGTGCCGACCAGCATCGTCCATGGCTGGCACGACGAATTGATTTCGGTGGCGCACGTCATCGATTGGGCGCGTGCACGCGATACCCGGTTGTTGCTGGTCAACGACACGCATCGCCTGTCCGCGCACGTCGCGACCACCGGCGATGCCTTCGCCGCACTGCTCGCAGGATTGTAAAGCGATGAAGTTCTTCGCCAGTTGCGGCAAAGGTCTTGAGTATCTGCTCGCCGAGGAGTTGCTCATGCTCGGTTGCACGCATGCGACGGCGGCGATGGCCGGTGTCAACGTCGAAGGCACGCTGGCCGATGCGCAACGCGCCGTGTTGTGGTCGCGACTTGCGAGCCGTGTGTTGTGGCCGCTGACCGATTACGACTGCGTCGACGAACACGCACTTTATGCAGGCGCTGCTGCGGTCCCGTGGCAGGACCATCTCGGCACCGAACAGACGCTTGCCGTCGACGCGCATGTCTCGGGTACCGCGATCACGCATGCGCGCTACGCCGCGCAACGGGTCAAGGATGCGGTGGTCGATGTGTTGCGCGCACGAACCGGCGAGCGGCCTTCGGTCGATGTCGAATCGCCCGATCTTCGAATCAACCTGGTGGTGCGCAAGGGCAGGGCGATCCTGTCGGTCGATCTCGGCGGCGGTCCGCTGCATCGTCGCGGCTGGCGTAGCGCGCAGGGCGAAGCGCCATTGAAGGAAAGCCTGGCGGCGGCCGTGTTGTTGCGGGGGAGCTGGCCGCAGATATACGCCGATGGCGGCGCGTTGCTCGATCCGATGTGCGGCGGCGGCACGTTGTTGATTGAAGGTGCGCTGATGGCGGCCGATGTCGCGCCGGGATTGCTGCGGCATGGGAACATCGTACCGAGCCGGTGGTTGGGATTCGATGCGATGCAATGGACGACGCTCATGGCCGAAGCGCGCAAGCGTGAGTCGGTTGGCAGGGCGGGATTGCGACCGGTGTTTTTCGGCAGCGACAGTGACCCCCATGCGATTCGTACGGCGCGGGAGAATACGGAGGCGGCGGGGGTTCCGGAGGCGATTCAATACAAGGTGGCGGCGGTTGAGCAGTTGACGGCTGCGTTTGCCGGTAGTGATGCGCAATCGCGTGGACTCGTCGTCTGCAATCCGCCCTACGACGCACGTCTCGCCGCCGATCCCGCGTTGTATCGCGCGCTTGGCAACGCCCTCAAGCAGGCGATGCCGGATTGGCGCGCGAGCCTGCTCTGCGGCGATGCCGAGCTGGCGTATGCCACCGGCCTGCGTGCACAAAAGAAATACCAGATGTTCAACGGCGCGCTGGAATGTGCGCTGATCGTCTGCGATCCGATCTCCATTGCAGTCCGCACGCAGCCTGCCAGCGAAGCGCAACCGCAAACGCTGTCTGACGGCGCGATGATGGTCGCCAACCGCCTGCGCAAGAACCTGAAAAAACTGAAGCCGTGGCTGCAGCGTGAATCTGTCACTTGCTACCGCGCCTACGACGCCGACCTGCCGGAATATGCAGCTGCGATCGATGTCTATTCCACCGAGCCCACTGGCGAGATCTGGCTGCATGTGCAGGAATACGCGGCGCCTGCGGAAATTCCAGAAGCCACCACGCGTCATCGTCTCAACGAACTGGTGGCGGCGGCGCGCGATGTGTTCGACCTGCCGAAGGAACGGATTGCACTGAAGACGCGTTCGATCGGAAAGGGCGGCAGCAAGTACGGTCGCTTCGACCAGCGCGGCGAGTTCCTGGCGGTGCGCGAAGGCGCAGCGAAGTTGCGCGTCAACCTGTTCGACTATCTCGACACCGGACTGTTCCTGGATCACCGGCCCTTGCGGCTGCGGATCGAGGAAGAAGCCGAGGATGTGCGGTTCCTCAACCTGTTTGGCTACACGGGTGCAGCGACCGTGCATGCGGCCGTTGGGCGCGCGCGCCAGACCACGACCGTGGATTTGTCGGCAACGTATTTGCAGTGGTGCACGGACAACCTGCTGGAGAACGGATTCAGTGGTCACAAGCACCGGTTGGTGCAGGCGGACGCGATGGGGTGGCTCGCCAGCGATCGCGGCGAATACGACCTGATCTTCTGTGACCCGCCAACGTTCTCCAATTCCGCGCGCGCCAGCGATTTCGACATCCAGCGCGAGCATGCGCGACTGTTGCATGCGGCCGTCGCGCGGCTTGCGCCGGGCGGGACGTTGTACTTCTCCAACAATTTCCGTCGCTTCAAACTCGACCACGACACGATCGCGCAGTTCGCGGAGTGCGTGGAGATAAGCGCGGACACCATCCCGCCGGACTTCGTCCGCAACCCTCGCATCCACCAGACTTGGATGTTGCGCAGGCGCTGATTTTCAAGTGTCGTAAGCACGAATAAAAAACTTCTCTATCGACTTAAGCGCGGCCTCACCACCGACGGGCTCGCATCCAGCATCGCATTGGCCTCACGCGAATTCTTGCCAAACACATCATCGAACGCACGCCGATCGATACGCCTGACGCTGGCGATGTCGCACGGCAGATCCAGGCCGGTGCGAATGCCGCTGCGTGGCACCACTGCATCGCCGAGGTCGCCGCAGATACGTCCATCGCTGGTGACCGGATCGCTGCCGGTACCGGGCAAGAAACCTCGACCCGAACCTATCGGCATCGATTGCAGTCCATCGCGGAACGACAGGTACGGGCGGCGATTCAGGTTGGGGCAGCGATGGCTCAACTGGATATCGTAGTAGCGCGAACCCAAGGTTTTCACTACCAGCCGCCGGTGGTCGACAACACCCCAGTCGAGCACCTGTTGGGTGACCAGGCATTCACCGACCGGGCGTAGCGGTGCCCCGTTTGATTCAGGACCCGCTGCACCGGACACGCTTGAGCCCAACACCAGCGCGCCTGTGAGCAGGGGGAGCAGAAATGTTTTCATGACGGATCACCGCATCTTCGAGAGCCTATCGGCACGATCTGCCCGTGGCGCTTAACAGGGTTGGAACAGAAGCCTGAAAGGGGTGTTCAATTTGTAGGAGCGCACCTGGGCGCGATGAGGCGTTACCGGTTGGCCCATCGGGCCCAAGTGCGCTCCTACAAACCACACATGCAATCCTGCGTTCCACCCGCGCGGCTGGTGTACTCCATCGGCAACCTCATCCAGATTGCTGATCATTGTGTTGGAGAGGATCGATGCGCAACACCACCACCCATGCACACGTCATTCGCAAGCTGCGAGGCCGCCCCGCATCCGATGGTGCGGGCGTCAAGCTGACGCGCGTGATCGGCTCGCCCGAGCTCGATCACCTCGACCCCTTCCTGCTGCTCGACGAGTTCGGGACCGATCGCGCCGAGGCTGATCTTGAAGGGAATCAGCTCGCTGGATTTCCCGAGCATCCGCATCGCGGCTTCGAGACCGTGACCTACATGCTCAATGGCCGCATGCGCCACAAGGACAACCACGGCAATGAGGGCTTGCTGGTGCCCGGCAGCGTGCAATGGATGACCGCGGGCCGCGGCCTGGTGCACTCGGAGATGCCGGAGCAGCAGGAAGGGCGCATGCGTGGTTTCCAGTTGTGGGTGAACCTGCCTGCGAAGGACAAGATGACCGCGCCGCGTTACCAGGAATTCGCGCCGGAGCAGATCCCGTCGACGCAACCTGCCGAGGGCGTCAGCGTGAAAATCATCGCCGGTGAAGTCGATGGCGTGCGCGGGCCGATCGTGCAACCTGCGACCGATCCGATCTATTTCGACATCGCGCTGGCACCGAATGCCGCGTGGCAATTCCTGTTGCCGGCGGGCCATAACGCGTTCGCCTACGTCTTTGAAGGCAATGCGTCGATCGGCGATGGCGAAGATGCTCGCCCGCTCGATGTGCAGGAGCTGGCGGTATTGGGCGGAGGCGATACGCTTGCCGTGCGCGCAGGCGACAGCGGCGCACAGTTGATCCTTGTCGCCGGTCGTCCGATCAATGAACCAGTCGCACGCCACGGCCCGTTCGTCATGAACACCCGGCAGGAAATCATGCAGGCGTTTGTCGATTTCCAGGAAGGCAGGTTCTGACCTTGCCTTCGTCTCACAGGGACTTCCTTCGATTGTAGGAGCGCACCCGGGCGCGATGGGGCTCTACCAGGAACGCCTAATCGCGCCCCGAGTGCGCTCCTACAAAACGCAACGCTCTGCTGCAGCGGCGGGGCAGCTAGTTGTCGCGCTCGACTTTCAGCTGCGCTTGCGGCGCGTCGCCGAATGCCAGCGATTGCAGCGTTACCCGCACACTGCCGAGATCGCGCGACTGCGGTTGATCGGATGAATTCAACTCGAACGTCTCAATGCTTCCGCCCGCGGGCCGCGACTCGAAACCCACCAAGGCATTGCCGGCCTGGATGCATTGCACGCCAGGCGGGCAGCGCGAATCGGATTTGATGCTGACGTAGCGCAGCGTGGTGCGGTCTGCCAGCACCACGGTCTCGCCACGCTGCATCGCAAAACTCTCGCTAGCGGCCACCATGCGTCCTGTTGTGCCGCCCGCAACGGCTGGCGCGGAACTGCAACCTACGGCGAACATGGCGAATGTGGCGGTCAGCAGGAGGAAGGGCGCGTGGATTGGTTTCGACATCTATGTGCTCCGGTTCGAAGGATGGATGCCGCACTCTAGTGTTCCAACGATTGCTGCGAGGTGAAGCGGCCTTTCGTCATGCAAGCACTCCGTAGGCTGGGTTGGCCTCATCAACCCAGTAGCTTTGGCGCTGAAGGCGCTGGGTTGGTGAAGCCACCCCAGCCTACGTCCTACAAAAGCAACGTCTGTTACGCGCGTGGTTGATCGCGGCGCGATGCCGACCGATCCGCCAGCCGCGTTGGCTCGGGCAGGCGATACGAGGTGACGCAGCGCATCACCAGTTCCGCAGCGGATGCCATCGCCACGCGATGCCCCGGCGACACGATCAATGGATTGCACTTGAGTTTGCTGCGCAACACCCAGCCGATCTGCGCGCCTTTGTCGCGCAGCGGCGTGTAGGCGCCGCGCATGTCGTGCAGGTTTGCATGGCTGCCGATGAGGATTTTCTTGGCCACTCCGAGACTGGGCAGTCCGCTGGCGACACCGAAATGCGCGGCGATGCCGAGCCGGCGCGGATGCGCGATGCCGTGGCCATTGACGAAGACCAGGTCGGGCGTTTGCTGCAGCAGCGCAAGCGCGTCGAGCAACGCCGGCAGTTCGCGAAAACTCAGCAGGCCGCGGATGTAGGGCATCCGCGTCGGGACGCGGGCGATGCGGCTTTCCAGCAACTGCAAGGATTGCGCATCCAGCAACACCGCAGCGGCGCGTGTGGTGGCGCCGCCATCCTCGAAGCCGACATCGAAACCGGCAATGGTCCGCAGCGGTGTCGTGAAGTCGTCGCGCAATACGACCTGTTGCGAGAGCTCGTCCTGCAGCGCGCGCGCCGCCGCGACGTTGCCATCCCAATCGGGTAGCGCAACAAGGCTCATCAGTCGCGCGTTATCGTCAGGTTCGCTGCACCGTTCGGTGCAATACGGATCGTCATGCGGCGGTCGTACTCGGTGTCGTTCATGCGTGGCACCTGGCAATCGCAAAGCGCGGCGGCGATGTCCGGCACCGTATTGCTGTGTCCGACCACGAGCACGATACCGACACGATGCGTACCCTTGAGTTGCGCGGCGAATTCCGCGGCGGGTTGCTTGGCGTCGTAGGTGATGACGGTCAATGCGTGGGCGCGCGCGCTGGGCGCGGCGGTTTGCTGAGTGCGGCGGAATGCAGTGGCGTAGGCGGCGACCAGTGGCGCGTTGGAAAGGGATGCCGCCAGCGCGTCGGCGCGTGCACGGCCGGTTTCAGTCAGAGCGGGATCGCGCGGATCGTCCGTGGCCTTCTCGGCATGGCGGACGACGATGAAAGTCGAGTCGGCGGCCGGTTGTCGTGGGTTCGACATGCATGCGGCGAGCAGGGAGGCGAGCAACAGGCTGATGGCAATTCGCATGGGGTCGGACGGCATCGTGATGGCAATGTGCCGATCATAACGATACGGCTCGTCAGGCAGGATAGGGCGGGCATTGCCCGCCGCGCTTTCTCATGAAATCGGCGCACGGACCGCACTTCCGAACAAGTCGTAATCCTGTAGAGCGGAGCTTGCTCCGCTGCTCTTGGGGTCATCAAACCCCCGGGCCTCACCCTCCGCTCTACAAAGTGCGGTTGGATTCGTTGGGAGAAATCACACGCCCTGCGATTGCGCTTTTTAAACAGGCCGCAGCGTCGTCAACAATGCACGCGCCGCATTGAAC
>JAJAYW010000159.1 GCA_026786005.1 Lysobacter sp.
CCGCCCCGCCCCCCCCCGCCCCGGCCCGGGCGCCCCCCGGGGGGGGGGCCCTATCCCCGGGGGGGGGCGCCCCCCCGTGGTCCCCGGCCCGTGCCCCGGCGGCTTGCGCAACCCCCCCCGCGCCCCACCCCCCCCTCTACAAGGGTGCAGGCTGGCGATTGGGCTGCACGTCCTTTCGCTCATTCGAGACAAGCTCAACTCGTCACATTTATGTTGCGAAGCGCTTTTCCGCATACGCGGTTTTAGCGACACTGGCGGCATGCGCGCGCCCTTCCTGATCCTCGAAACCGGCCAGCCCGTTGCCTCGATGCGGCGACACGGTACGTTTTCGCACTGGATCCGCGTCGCCGCCGGCCTGGAGGCCGACGATGCGGTGATCTGCCGCGTTGCCGATGGCGAGGCATTGCCGCGGCGTGATGGCTTTGCCGGGGTCATGGTCACCGGCTCGGCGGCGATGGTCACCGATCGCCACGACTGGAGTGAACGCAGCGCCGCGTGGTTGCACGAGGCCGCGCATGCCGACGTGCCGTTGTTCGGCATCTGCTACGGCCATCAGTTGCTGGCGCATGCACTGGGCGGCGAGGTCGGCGACAACCCGGCCGGCCGCGAAATGGGCACGATCGCGCTCGCGTTGCAGCCGCATGCCCACGACGACCCGTTGTTCGCGGGCCTGCCTGCCTCCATGCCGGCGCACGCGTTTCGATGGCGCGACCGCGTCTGGGGCGTGCAATTCCATCCCGAATTCAGCACGCAGCACATGCGTGGCTATGTGCACGCGCGCCAGGATGCACTCGCCAGCGAAGGTCGCTGCGCGCTACGGCTGTCGCGCGAAATCACTGCTGCGCCACACGCCCGCAATGTGTTGCGGCGCTTCGCGCGGCATGCGCGGACACTGCGCGCCAGCTGATGCCATCGCGTAGGATGGCGCCCGATGGTGGGGACTACGCATTCACGGGGATGGACAACATGACGACACGCGCAATGGGACCGGCCGCGGGCTGGCATTGGCTCAAGCAGGGGATCAATCTGGGCCGCCACAATCCGAAGGCCATTTTTGGAGCGGTTGCGCTGGTGGCGCTGGTGGCATTGATCCCGAGCGTGATCCAGTTGGTGCTGACGCAAGGATTGAAGCTGACTCCGGAAACGGTCCTCAGCGTGGTCGGATTGACGACACTCCTGTCCATCGTCGTCTATCCGTTACTGATTGGCGGCGTATTGCGCGTCATCGATGCGTCCGAGAACGGCCGCCCCACGCACGCCGCCGCGGTGTTCGACACGTTCAAGCCGGGTCACGACGCTGGCCGGCTGATCGGCTTCGGCGTCCTGCTCACGGTGCTTTACATCGCCGCGTTCGTCGCAGTGATCGGACTGTTCGGCAAGGACTTCTTCGGCTGGTATCTGCAGGTGATCTCCACCGCCATGCAGGCCCAGGCGCCGTCGCCGGCAGTCTTGCCGGCAATGCCTGAGGGATTGGGCCTGGTGATGGCATTTGGCGTGCTGGTGGGGTTGTTCTTCGGCGGTGTCTACACGATCGGGTTCGGCCAGGTTGCACTGGGCGGCCGCGGTATCGGCGAGGCGCTGGTCGATGGGGTCAAGGGCACCATGAAAAACGTGCTCCCGATTGTCGTCGCGGCGATCATCGTCATCATCGGATTCATCGCGATCGCGCTGGTGTTTGCGCTGGTTGGCATGCTGGTCGCAGTGATCGGCAGTCTGTTACATCCGACGGTGGGACTGATCCTGCTCGCGCCGCTTTACATCGGCTTCCTGCTGGTGCTGTACGTGGTGATGTTTGGCGCGATGTATTTCATGTGGCGCGATGTTGCCGGCCAGGACGCAGCGGTGCCTCATAACCAAGTCGAAGTCTGACATCGGACTTCGCTGCGTCGGCCTACAACAATCGATAGAGCGCCAGTTGCAGCGCGCCCTGGATCCGCAGCATCAACCACGCCGTCGCCGCAAGCATGGCCAGCGCCTGCAACAACAGCCAGGCCCGCGCCCATACCGGCAATGGCCGTACTCCACGCTGCATCACGCGCGTCCCTGCAATGTAGTCGTGCAATGCACGCTTCTGCGGTGGCAGTGCCGCCAAGGCGTGGCCGGCGTTTAGGGTGAGCCAGGACAGCAGTCCGGCCAGGTGCCGCCAGACAGCCCGAAATAATCCCAGGCGTTGATCGCGCAGGTCGGTCACCACAAGGTTGAGCGCGCGTTTGCCAGGGGTCGCCTGCCAGGGCGAACATTCAAACGCCACCCAGTACATCGCCGCCAGCAGGACAAAGGCGGCGAATCCCGGTGTCACAGCGTCGACCAATGCCGACTCCAGGCTGCTGATCGCGCGAGACAGAACCTCGTCCTGAATCCACTCGCGTGCGAGCAGCAAGGGATGTTCGGCGGAACGCAAACCGTCGACGGCGAGGGCAGCGAATCGTGCAGAAAATGCATCGAACGCCTCCGCAATACCGATGACACTCGATTGCCAATGTGGCCAGACGATCACCGTCACCGGGATGGCGATGATGGCGGCATCCAGCGACCAGGCCACATAACGCTGCCAGAAACCGGCCGCGCTCATTGTGGGATCGAGTCGCTTCCTGGCGCATCGCTTGGCGCCAGCCAGCGCGCGGCCACGATGCCGACCTCGTACAGCAGCACCATCGGGATCGCCAGCAGAAGCTGCGAGATCACGTCCGGCGGCGTGATCACCGCGGCCAGCACGAAGATGCCGACCACCGCGTAGCCGCGCGATTCGCGCAGTTGTGCCGGCGTGACCCAGCCCAGCAGCACCAGGATCACCAGCGCCACCGGCAGCTCGAAGCTGACGCCGAATGCCAGGAAGATCACCAGCACGAAATCCAGGTACGCACTGATGTCGGTCATCATCGCCACGCCCGTTGGCGTGACCTTGGCCAGGAACGCGAACACCGACGGCAGCACGATGAAATACGCGAACGCGCAGCCGGCATAGAACAGCGCCAGCGCCGACAGCAGCAGCGGCGTCGCCAGGCGTTTCTCGCGGCGGTACAGGCCTGGCGCGACGAACGCCCACAGCTGGTACAGCAGCCACGGCATCGACACGATCAGCGCGACGAAGAACGCGAGCTTGAGCGGCGCGAAGAATGGCGAAGCGACTTCGATCGCGATCAACTGGCCGCCTTTCGGCAACTTGTCGAGCAGCGGCTGCGCCAGCCACGCGTAGAGTTTGTTGGCGAACGGCAGCGCCGCCGCGAACACGACCAGCAGGCCGACGATCGCGCGCAGCAGTCGCGAGCGCAGCTCCAGCAGATGCTCGAACAGGCCGCTGTGTGCGGACGCGTCGTCGTCAGCGGGCAGCATCGCCGTCCTCGCGCGTGGATGCGTCGGCCGTGGAATCGGCATCGGCCACGTGCCCGTCAGGTGAGTGCGACCCAGGCGGTTGCGTTACCGGCGATTGCATTGCAGAAGATTTCACATCGGGCGATGTCACTTCGTTGACGGCGTTGTCGTTGGCGCGGCCCGCATTGGCCATGCTGTCGAAACCGCGACGCACCGCTTCGCTGTGTTCACGCAAGCCCTGTTCGGTTTCGCGAAAGGCGTCCTGCGCATCGTGCAGGCTGCGCTTGAGTTCGTCGGCGGCGAGGTCGCGTTCCAGTTCGGCCTTGACCGAATACCACTGCGCGCGCGCGCGGCGCAGCCACAGGCCGGCGAAGCGTGCGGCCTTGGGCAAGCGTTCGGGGCCGAGCACCAGCAGGGCAACGACCGCGATCAGCAGCAGCTCGGAGAATCCAATGTCGAACATGGCGTCGTCCCGTCGGTGTTTTTGTAGGAGCGCACCCGGGCGCGATGTGGC
>JAJAYW010000160.1 GCA_026786005.1 Lysobacter sp.
CCCCCCCCCCCCCTAATTATATCCCCCGTCTCCGTCTCCCCCTTCCGGGGGGGTGCTGGCGGCGCGGCGGTGGCCAAAAACCCCCAACCCCCCCCCCCACCCCCCCCCTCTACAGGATCAAGAGCGTGCGAATGAATTTGCACTTACAGAACCTCGTCCAGCGCCTGTAGCAAACGACGGTTCTCGCTGGCGTCGCCCACGGTGATGCGAAGGCATTCCGGCAACCCATACCCCCCCATTGGGCGCAGCACGACGCCGCGCGCGATCAACGCGGACTCGATCCCTGCGCTACGCGGCCCGAATTCGACCAGCAGGAAATTGGTCTGCGACGGATAGACGAACCATCCGCGCCCACGCAGTGCATCGGCCAGGGACGCACGCTGCTCCGTATTGCGGTCGAAAATCCACTGCAGGTGCGCGGTGTCGTCGAGCGCAACCTCGGCCGCAGCCAGGCCAAGACTGTTGACGTTGAAACTCTCGCGGACGCGTTCCATCACCGCGATCAGCCGTGGATGCGCGATGGCGTATCCGATGCGCAAGCCCGCAAGTGCATACGCCTTGCTGAACGTGCGGGTCACGATCAGGTTCGGATGCCGTGCCAGCAACGGCAACGCCGAAGCGACTTCTGCCGGATCGGCAAGCTCGGCATAGGCCTCGTCGATCACCACCAGCACGTCATCCGGTATTCGCGACAGGAAGGTCGCAAACGCATCCGCGCCGAACCAGGTTCCGGTCGGATTGTTAGGATTGGCGACATAGACCAGGCGTGTCGTCGCCGTCACCGCGGCGGCGATCGCGTCCAGATCATGACCGTGCGCCATCGCGTGCTCGCGCGGAAACGCGTCCGCGATCCGCAGCATCGCGCCAGCGCCTTGCGCGGCCAGCGCATACACGGCGAATCCGTATTGCGAAGCGACCACGTCCACGCCCGGCCCGGCGAAGACCTGCGCAAACTGCATCAGCAGTTCGTGCGAACCATTGCCGAGCAGGATCTGCTCCGGCGCAACGCCATGCAGCTTCGCCAGCGCACGTTTGAGTTCGCCGCCGAGCGGATCGGGATAGCGATGGACCGCATGCAGCGCATCGAGGATCGCTTCGCGCGTGCGCGGGCTCGGCCCGTAAGGATTTTCATTGGAGCCCAGTTCAATCAGCTGGCCGGCGCCAAACTGGCTGCGCAGCGTCACCAGGTCATGGCCCGGATCGTAGGCACGTAACCGCTGGATCCCGGGCTGCGCGAATGTTTCGAAATCGGGTGGCGCTTCGGTCACAGCACCGCCACGGGATAGGAACCGAGGATGCGCGCATCGCCGGCACTGGCCTCGATGTCCGCCAGTGCATCGCGCAGCGGCGATTCGTCGACATGGCCGGCGACATCGATGAAGAACGCGTACTGCCACAAAGCGCCGTGCGCCGGCCGCGACTCGATGCGGTTCATGCTGATGCCACGTCGCGCCAATGGCTCCAGCACGCCATACAGGGCGCCGGGTTTGTCGCGGATGAAAATCAGCAACGAGGTCCGGTCGTGTCCCGACGATGGAAACAGTTCGCGGCCCAGCACCAGGAAGCGCGTGGTGTTGTCGGAGCGATCCTCGATGGGCCCGGCAATGGCCTTGAGCCCATACACCAGTCCGGCCGACTCGCCGGCAATGGCCGCGGCATCGTCGGCATTGCGCGCGCGCCGCGCGGCTTCGGCATTGCTCGACACCGCGATCTTCTCGACGTGTGGCAGGTGCTGGCGCAACCACGCGCCGCATTGCGCCAGCGACAGCGAGTGCGAGTACACGCGTTCGACGTCCTCGATGCGGCCGGTGCGCGACAACAGGTGCTGGTGGACGCGTAGTTCGACTTCGCCGCAGATCATCAGCGGCGAGGTCAGAAACATGTCGAGCGTAGACTGGATCGTGCCCTGCCCGGAATTCTCGACCGGAACAACGCCGAAATCTGCATGTTTCGCAGCGACTTCCTGGAACACTTCCTCGATGCTGGCCAGCGGCAAGCCCTTGGCCGAATGCCCGAAATGCTTGTGCGCGGCCTGCTGCGAGAAGGTGCCTTCCGGACCCAGGTAACCGATCTTCAGCGGCTCCTGCTGCGCAAGGCACGCCGACATGATTTCGCGGAACACGCGCACCAGCGTTTCATCGCCGAGCGGACCATGATTGCGATCGACCACGCGTCGCAGCACCTGCGCTTCGCGCTCGGGACGGTAGTAGTCGACCGCCGCAGCCAGTTTGCCCTTGGCCTTGCCGACCTGATGGGCCCACTTGGCGCGTTCGGCGATCAGGGCCTGGATCTGCTGATCGATCCCGTCGATCTCCGCGCGCACATCGGCAAGCTCGGGTTTGGCCGAAGTTGCCGGCGCAGGTTTGGATGCAACCGCTTTTTTCGGCGTCCGCTCAGCCATGGCGTCGCTGGAAATCCTGCATGAAATCAGCCAGCGCCTGCACACCCTCGACCGGCATCGCGTTGTAGATCGATGCGCGCATGCCACCGAGTGCGCGATGTCCTTTCAGGGAAATGAGCCTCGCTTCCTGCGCCTGCTGCAGGAAGGGTTTGTCGAGTGTTTCATCCTTGAGGAAAAACGGGATGTTCATCCGCGACCGCGCGGCGGCGTCGACCTCATTACGATAAAACCCGCCGGAGCCGTCGATGACCGAATACAGCAATGAAGATTTCCGTGCGCTACGACGTGCGAATTCCTCGACGCCGCCTTCGGCCAGCATCCACTTGAACACCAGCCCGGCCAGATACCAGTTCCACGTCGGCGGCGTATTGAGCATCGACTCGCCCTTGACGTGCGAGGCGTAGTTGAAGATATCCGCGCGCGGCTGGCCTACGCGTTCCAGCAAATCGCGACGGACGATGACCACGCTGACGCCAACGGGGCCGAGGTTTTTCTGCGCACCGCCGTAGATCAATCCGTATCTGGAGACGTCCAGCGGTTCGGAGGCGATGCTGGAGCTGAAATCGGCGAACAATGGCACGTCGCCGACATCGGGCGTGTCGACGCCGTTGCAAGGCCTGAACTCGACGCCATGGATCGTTTCGTTGGCGGTGATGTGGACATACGCCGCCTTGTTGTCGAGCCGCCAGGTATCGCGGGAAGGAATGCTGCGGAAGCCGCCATCTTCGCCGTTCGCGGCCACATTGACGGCGACATACGGCTTGACCTGCTTGGCCGCCGTCTTGCCCCAGTGTCCGGTCACGATGTAGTCGGCGCCCTGCCCGGGGTCGGCAAAATTGAGTGCGATCAGTGCCTGTTGCAACGTCGCGCCGCCTTGCAGGAACAGGACCGCGTAGTCGTCGGGAATCGACATCAAGGTGCGCAGGTCCGCCTCGGCTTCGGCAGCGACCGCCATGAATTCGGGTCCGCGATGGCTCAACTCGACGATCGACGCGCCCACGCCATGCCAGTCGAGCATTTCGTCCTGTGCCTGGCGCAAGACCACCTCGGGCAGTGTCGCCGGGCCGGCGCTGAAGTTGTGGGCACGTGGCATTGGGCTGGTTCCTGGCGGCGATGATCCTAGTATGCCGCAGTGCAACACATCTTTATCCACTTCTGCCTAGCGTCTTAGCCCCTCTCCTGCGCAGCGGGAGAGGGGACAAAGCTGAGTGCCGAGAAAGGTGTGCTGTTACGAGTCAAGTCGGCGCGAACCACAACAACGCGCTAAGCGCTGCACCCAACAACACCGCCGCCATCAACAACAACGGCAGGCGTCGGATCGATTGTTTCAGCGGCACATTGCTGTCGTCGGCAGCCTGCTGCCTGGCGCTGAGCGCGAGTTCATCGTTGGACCGACGATCACGATCCAGGTTGCGCATGCCCGGCGCTTCGACGACGAAACGATGATGCGCGTCGATCACCACCTGGTCACCCGCTGAAAGCACGGCATCGCGCACGCGGTCGCCGTTGACCAGGGTGCCATCGGCTGAACCCAGGTCACGCAGCACCACACGCTCGCCATGCAACTCGATCCGCGCATGCCGGTCGGCCACGCCGGGCTCATCGATGCGGATATCCGACTCGCGCAGCCGGCCGATGGTGCGTGGCCGCTCCAGCGTGAAGCAACGCCCATGGTGCGCGCCGCCCACGCCGCGCAGCACCACGCGTTGGTCGCCATTGTTGTCAGGCGGCAAGCCGGCAAGTTCGGGGGGTAGGCCATCGCTGACGGGTGCGCCGACAAGCACCACTTCGACACCATCCAGATGCATCGTATCGCCGGCACGCAGCATCGCCATCCGCTGCACGGGACGGCCGTTGACGTGCACGCCGCGCACGCCCTCGGGAACATTCAACCAGACGCCGCGCCGATCCACGCAGAACTGCACCAGCGGCATATGCGGCGATTCGACCAGCGCGATGCCGCGATCATGGTCGGGGTCGCGGCCCACGCCATGCACGCCCATGCCGATCGGGATGTCGGGGTGCTCGTGCTTGGGAAATCGCAGTCTGAGGTTATCCACTCGTCGCAATGTTACAACGCGGCTGCTTGGATCGTCACAGCATTGTCCGCACAATGCATCACGTCCCCGCACGCCACACCGGATGCACCGATGACCAGTATCGATATCAAGCACGCCCACTCGCTGCCGAAGGCCAAGGCGCGCAAGGCCGTGGAGGAAGTCGCCAGGAAGCTGTCCGAGCGATTCGGGTTCGATTACGAATGGGACGAGGACGACACGCTGCACTTCACCCGTTCTGGCGTGGATGGCAGGATCGCGCTCGAGCCGAAGGAATTGCACGTCAGCGCGAAACTGGGCTTCCTGCTGTCCGCGTTGAAGGGACCGATTGAATTGGAGATTCGTCGGGTGCTGGATGAGCGGTTCAAGTGAGAGACTTTCAAGTTGAAACCGCTTCGTGGTTCGACTTGATGCATGCGGGATACATCTGAACAAGTCCGCAGATGTCCGGGCCAGCCGCCCGCTTTTTGTAGAGCGGAGCTTGCTCCGCTGCTCTTGATCCGGTGTGGCCCGCAAGAAAAGTAGTGGAGCAAGCTCCGCTCTACATGAAGCACTCGAATCACGAGCCGTCCTGAAACGGATCCTCATCGCCATCGAACAGCCGCTGCGCCAATGTGCGCTCGTTGAGATCGATCTGGTCAATGAATGCCTCGACGTCGCCCAGTTCCGCGAATGCAGTAAAGCCGCGTTCCAGGAAACCCTGCAATTCCGCCAGGCCCGCAGCCTTGGCTGGCCCCCGAGACACCTTCAACAACGTCGACATCCCCGGCATCGCCAACGCACGCGCCAAACCATGCCCGACTTCACCGATCAGGTCGATCTGATGTTCGCGCAGGCGCGGCAATCCGATCTCGCGATACACCTGCGCATACAACGCACCGTCGAGCCTGCTGCGTCTCGGCGCAACGCGTTGCAGCGCCTCGGCCATGCGCAGATCGAAGGCGTGCGTCAGTGCGCCCAGTTCGATGCCGTCGGTGACGGTGTCGAGCAATGTGACCGGCAGCAGTCCGCGCATCATCGGCAACACGCGGGCGATATCGGCATCGCGGCGGCTGAAGTCGTGATCGCCATACACATCGGTCAGGAAGAATCGGGCGGCGGGTGCGCTGCGCGGATTGCTCAGCAACTGTGCAAATCCGGCTTCAAGTCTTGCCGATTGCCAGCGGCGCAACTCCGGCAGCCAGCGCAATGTGTTGCGCGGCTCGCGGGCAGGATCATGTAGGGCCTGATGACAAGCCAGGCGGCGTGCGAGTGGATCGGAAGCATGACGCGACATCGGCGCATCATCGTTGCGTGCGCGTGATGCCGCAATCGCAGCGCGCTGCAGGCGCCCCGGCTACACTCGCCGCTCCCGTGCTGTCGGACTTTCGATGCTGCTTCTCCACTCGGCCCGCAATCGCGTCAACCCAGCCGCCAGAAAATCGAAGCCGCGGTCTGTCGATCAACACCAGCCGAAGATCGGCCTCGCCATCGCAGGTGGCGGCCCCATCGGCGGCATGTATGAACTCGGCGCATTGCGTGCACTGGACGAAGCCCTCGACGGCCTCGACCTGACCCGCCTGGATTGCTATGTGGGCGTCAGTTCCGGCGCGTTCCTCGCGGCGGGCCTGGCCAACCGCATGAGCACCGCCGAGATGTGCCGGATCTTCATCACCGGCACCAGCGATGACGTGGACTTCCGGCCCGAGGCCTTCGTGCGTCCGGCCTTCGTCGAATACCTGCGCCGCGCCTCCAGCCTGCCGCGCCTGGCCGCCAGTTGGTGGCGCGACCTGTTGTTCGCGCCGCGCGAGGCGCGTTGGTCCGATCTGATCACCCGCTTCGGCGGCCTGGTGCCGACCGGGCTATTCGACAACAGTGAAGTGGAGCGCTTCCTGCGCGAGATTTTCGAGCGGCGTGGCCGCAGCAATGATTTTCGCGAACTGGGACGGCCGCTGTACGTCGTGGCTGTCGATCTGGACAGTGGCCAGGCGGTGCGCTTTGGCGGTCCAGGCTGGGATGACGTGCCGATCTCGCGTGCGGTGCAAGCCAGCGCTGCCCTGCCCGGCCTGTATCCCCCGGTGCAAATTCGCGGCCATCACTTCGTCGATGGCGCACTGCGCAGGACCATGCATGCGTCAGCGGTGCTGGATCAGGGGATCGACCTGTTGCTCGGCATCAATCCGCTGGTCCCGTTCGACGCAACCCACGCGCCAGGACATGGCGGTACGCGCCATCCGCTGGGCCTTGCCGGCGGTGGATTGCCCGCCGTGCTGTCGCAGACATTCCGTACGCTGCTGCAATCACGCATGCAGATCGGACAGGCCAAGTACGCGCAGCAATACCCGGATGTCGACCAGCTGATCTTCGAGCCGAATGCAGCCGATGGCGAAATGTTCTTCACCAATCTTTTCAGTTTCTCGGCGCGGCACCGCGTGTGTCAGCTCGCCTATCGCAACACCCTGGCCGATCTGCGCGCGCGTGCCGACACGTTGATTCCGCTGCTGGCCACACACGGCATCCGCCTGCGCGACGAGATCCTCGCCGATGAGCATCGCTCGATCCTCACCGGCCTCGACATCCCGCCGCGCATGACCGAAACCACGGCGCGCCTGCGCCGCGCACTGGACGATGTCGACCAGCTCGTCGCCCGGCAACGCGTTCGCCAAAGCGCGGCGCGGGGTTGATGCGACGCCGCCCGCCCGTCCAGCACCTGGTGTGATTGCTCTAGATCCACGGCACAAGCTCAATGCAAGCAAGCACGCGTCAACCTCGGAGGACCCATGGCCAAGTTCAAGAAATCGACGAAGAAATCCACCGCTGGCAACGCGGGCGCGCAAGACCAGTCCGCACGCCTGTCGAAGACGCTGAGCGAGTCCGCATCGCAGATCTGGCTGGCCGGCATGGGCGCCTTCGGACGTGCGCAGGCCGAAGGCAACAAGTTGTTTGAAGTGCTGGTGAAGGAAGGCACGTCACTGGAGCAATCCGCACGCAAGCTGGCCGGTGGCCGCGCCGATGCCGTGCGAGACGCCGTCGAGAATCGCGTCTCGCAGACCCGCGAACGCGCGGTCGATACCTGGGACAAGCTGGAGAAGGTATTCGAGGATCGCGTGCAACGCGCGCTGACCAAATTGGGCGTGCCGGGCCGTGATGATTTGTCGGCACTGATGGATCGCGTCGACACCTTGAATGCGCAACTGCGCAGGGTCAACGGCGCACCTGCTCCGCGCAAGGCTGCCCGGAAAGCTGCACCGCGCACGGCTGCCCGGAAGGCAGCATCAAGCAAAGCCGCCAAGTCCACCGCCAAGAAAACGGCACGTAAAGTCGCGAGGAAAACCACTTGAACGTTGGCAACTGGCACACCCACTGATCGATCCAGCATGGGTCGGCACAAAAACTGTATGTCGTGCCTCACCCGATGCCAACCATGACGATCAGGCCTCGCAGGTTTCAGCCCGTCAGTCGCCTATCGAAAAGTCCGAAGACTCCCCTCCCCCTCGTGTCTTTGGACTGGCGGGCTCCTTCATTTTCTGATTCGCCGCGGCGACGTATAGTGGCGACCCGCTGATCGCTGGTCGTCGTTGAATGTCACCGTTTGTGCTCGGAATTGTTTGTACCTTCGCCATTGGTCTCGCCGCCAGCGTGTATGTCTGGAGTGTGCGCCGCCGCCAAGCCGAACTGGACGCAGGGCTGACCGCGCTTGCGGCGATGCGCTGGCGCGATTTCGCGACCTTGGTGCTGCGCATGCTGAAAGAGCGCGGTTATTCGCCCATCGAGCAGCATCCGCTCGGCAGTGGCGACCAGGCCGATTTCCTGGTGCAGCGCGCGGGCGAGCAGTGCGTCGTTTCATGCAAGCACGGCTCTGCCTACCATCTGAACGCGGGCGACTTGAAGGAACTGGACAACAATATCCGCCTGCACGATGCGACCTGCGGAAAGATGGTGACCGCAGGTCAGTTCACGCAGGATGCGCGGGCAGAGGCCGCCAAACAGCACATCGAATTGATCGATGGCGCCACGCTGTGGCTAGAAGTCGCCCCTTTGCTCCCCGACGCCCAACTGCAGCACCTGCAATCCATCGCATCTGCGAAGTCCCAGCGCGAAATCGGCATCGCATGGTTGTTCGCGGTGCTCGTCGGCGTGGCGATTGCATGGCTGCTGTCACCACGCGCGGACGAACCCGTGCAGGTGGCAGCGGCAACGCCGCAACTTAGCGTTCCGCAACCTGCCGCGATTTCTCCAACCGTGGGGCAGGCACCGCCTGCAGCCGCACCGAGATCGCTACCGCCACAGCCGCAGCTCGTATCACCGCAGCAACAGGAATCCGATCAGCGGCAGGATGCACTCAGCGCGATCAAGGCATTGCCGGACGTCGAGCGCGCACTGTGGTCAACGCAATCAACGTTGTCGGTGTTCACGCTGGTGGACAAGGAACAACCGTGGACGGACATCTGCGAAGTGCTGGACCGTTATCCAGCCGTCCGCGCAGTGCGGGTCCAACTCACGCCGCCAGCGGGAAGCACATCACCGGTGCGGTTCCGGCAGTGCTACCCGTATTGACGATCCAGCTCGTACACGCGCCGGCATGGTTTTCGTCAAGGGCGCCCAAGACCGTAGCCCGGATAAGCGCAGCGCATCCGGGGCTCTTGCTCACGTAACGGAAATCCCCGGGTGCGGCCTGCGGCCTTACCCGGGCTACGCACTACCAATGCGAAGATCACGATGGATGACCAGCTTCGCTGTTGAGAAACGCTTCCAGCCTGCGCTGGGATGACGAGCACCAACAACGTCCCTCTTCACCAATGCACGCCCCGCATCAGCGAGGCAAACGCGATCTGCTCGTTGCTCGGCTGCGCTTCGCCCTTGAGCGCCTTCTTGTCGCCCTTCGCGGCGGCCGAATCCGGGAACAGCTCGAACGCTGTATTCATGACGACCTCGTACGCCTTCGGCGCCACCGCATTGATCAGTGCGGAAAAAATCCCCAGTCGCGTCGCGATGCGACTCGGCTTCTCGATGATCGCCTTCACCAGCAGGTCGGCTGCCTCCTCGGGCGTCAACGTCGGCACGCTGTCGTACATCTTGGTCGGCGCGATCATCGGGGTCTTCACCAGCGGCATGTTAATGGTGGTGAAGCTGATGCCCTTGCCTGACAGCTCACCCTGGGCGCAGCGGCTGAAGGCATCGAGCGCCGCCTTCGAGGCGACGTACGCGGAGAAACGCGGCGAATTGGCCAGCACGCCGATCGAGCTGATGTTGATGATGTGGCCCTTGCGGCGATGCGTCATGGTCGGCATGAAGCCCATGATCAAACGGATGCTTCCGAAATAATTCAACTGCATCGTGCGTTCGAAATCATGGAAACGGTCGTAGCTGGCCTCGATCGAACGCCGGATCGAACGGCCGGCATTGTTGATCAGGATGTCGACGTGGCCGTGTTCCTTGATCACCTTCTCGACCAGCGTGTCGCAGCTGGACATGTCGGCGAGGTCGGCGGTGTAGGCAAACACCTTGCCGCCGGCCTGCTTCATCGCGTCGCGCGCCTTCAACAATTCTTCCTCGCCGCGCGCCACGATGACGGTGATCGCGCCCGCTTCGGCGACGCGCTGCGCCGTGGACAGACCGATGCCCGACGAGCCACCGGTGATCACCACCACCTTGTTACGCACCTTGCCTTTTAGCGTGCGGTCGATGAACAGGTCGGGGTCGAGATAGCGCTCCCAGTAGTCCCATAAGCGCCATGCGTAATCGTCCAGTCGTGGCACGCTGATGCCGCTGCCGCGCAAAGCGCGCTCAGCCTCGCGGTTGTCGAAGCGCGTGGGATAGGTGATGAACTTCAGCGTCTCCTTCGGAATCCTGAAATCTCGCAACAACATGCCGATGAAGCGCTTGATCGGCG
>JAJAYW010000161.1 GCA_026786005.1 Lysobacter sp.
AACGGTGGGCTCGACTACCATCACCGATGCGCGTTCGTCGTTCACCAACTACGGCACAAGCCTCGATATCATCGCCCCGGGCTCGGCGATCACCTCGGCCTGGGCAACCACCGATACCGCCACCAACTCCATCAGCGGCACCTCGATGGCCTCGCCGCACGTCGCCGGCGTGGCGGCGCTGTACCTGGCCGTCAATCCGAGCGCCACGCCCAGCCAGGTCACCACGGCGCTCATCAACAATTCCACGGCCGGCAAGGTCACTGGCGCCCAGACCGGCTCGCCCAACCGCTTGTTGTATTCGTTGTTTGGTGGCACTCCACCGCCGCCGCCTGGCGATACGGTGGTGCTCAACGTGAATCTGCCATCCGTCGCCACGGGCGGCGTGTCGTCCAACTACTCGGTCGCGATCCCGTCGGGCACGACCAAGCTGGTGGTGGCGATCTCCGGCGGTACCGGCGATGCGGACCTGTACGTGCGCAGTGGCGCGGTGCCGACGACCAGCAGTTACAGCTGCCGTCCGTACCTCAGTAGCAACAGCGAGACCTGCACATTCAACAATCCCACCGCAGGGAGCACGTACTACATCAATGTCCGCGCTTACAGTGCCTACTCCGGCGTCAATCTGAAGGCCACGCGCACACCGTAGGACGCGTCTTGCGTGACTGCGTGATGTCCAGCATTGGTTGGGCAATCGAACCCCGGCTCAGGCCGGGGTTCTTTTTTGGGCGGATGCAACGCTGGGACGACATGCCCGCCTCCGACACCGTTTGAACACATGTGCGGCTCACGCGAAGTAGCGGCAGGTAGTCTTCGCTGTTCGCAAGAGACGATTCACAGGCTTCACGGAACCAGCCGCCGCCGCGTGCCTCCCGTCACGTTCCATACCAAGACGGACTGCGCAAATCCCATGCCGAAAGTTGGAGGAAGACCGAGTTTGGAATTGAACTGTGAGCCAGTTCACACTTTTCACAGCGTTTCATGCTGCAGCTGCAGCGTGCATTCGTGTTCACGTGTCATTTATGGTCACTTTACGGACGTGTCGTGTCAATGTCCGTCCGCTGCCGGGTCTATCCGTTTCAGTGCCAAGGATCTGGCGATCACCGCCATCGTGCGGTTTTTTTATCCATGTTCGGGGGAACTACAACCGTGATGCATTCCAAGAATCGTTCACGTTATCTGATTGCCTTGACGCCGTTGGCGTTCGCGTTGACCGTGGTCTCTGCGCAAGCGGCCGACCGCGTCGACCTGCAGAAAAAGAGCATCGCCCAGCTCAAGCAGCAATATGCTGCGGCCAGCGCCACAACGGGCATCGCCGCCACACCGGGCAATCGCCACGCTGAAATGCTGGCGATGGAGCCGGAATCCGACCTGAGCGTCATCAAGGTCAAGCACGACCGTGATGGCACCAAGCATTATCGTTACCAGCAGACTTTCCGCGGCGTGCCGATCTTCGGCGAGCAAGTGGTGGTCAGTGAAGACAGCAAAGGCGTGCGCAGCCTGTTCGGCCGCCTGGTCGGCGACCTGTCAGGCGAACTGCCGGCGCGTGCGCCGAAACTCGCCAAGTCCCGGGCATTGGATATCGCCAAGGTCGCCGGTTTGCGCGCGGTCCGTGGCGCGTTCAAGACGAAGAACGAAACCAACCAGCAGATGATCTATGTCGACGACAGCGGTCGTGCGCACATGACCTATGTGGTGTCGTACTTTGCCGATGCACTTGGCGGTGGTTCGCCAACGCGTCCGGTCGTGATCATCGATGCCGACACGGGCGCCGTGCTCAAGCTATGGGAAAACCTGCAACACGCCCTGATCGGTACCGGCCCCGGCGGCAACGCCAAGACCGGCCAGTACGAATACGGCACCAACTTCGGCTTCAACGACGTGACGCAGAGTGGCAGCACCTGCACCATGAACAACGCCAACGTCAAGACGGTCAACCTCAACCAGGGAACCACCGGCACGACGGCGTTTTCGTACACCTGCCCGCGCAATACCGTCAAGACCATCAACGGCGGCTATTCGCCACTCAACGATGCGCATTTCTTCGGCGGCGTCGTGTTCAACATGTACCAGGCCTACCTCGGCCAACGTCCACTGACCTTCCAGTTGACGATGAAAGTCCATTACAGCAACAACTATGAAAACGCGTTCTGGGATGGCTCGTCGATGACCTTCGGCGATGGCGCCACGACGTTCTATCCGCTGGTCAGTCTCGACGTGTCCGCGCATGAGGTCTCGCACGGTTACACCGAGCAGAATTCCGCCCTGGTTTATTCCAACCAGTCCGGTGGTATCAACGAGGCCTATTCGGACATCGCCGGCGAGGCTGCCGAGTTCTACAACAGCGGCACCAACGACTTCCTGGTCGGCGCGCAGATCTTCAAGGGCAACGGTGCACTGCGTTACATGAGCAACCCGCCGCAGGATGGCAGGTCAATCGACAACGCCGCCAATTTCACCACCGGCATGGACGTGCACTACTCATCGGGTGTGTACAACAAGGCGTTCTACCTGCTGGCGATCAAGACCGGTTGGGACACCAAGAAAGCGTTCCAGGTATTTGCCCGGGCCAATGACCTGTATTGGACCAGCAGCATCACCTACAACCAGGGTGCCTGCGGTGTCGAGACAGCGGCCACCGATCTCGGTTACACCAAAGCGGACGTGACCGCGGCCTTCACCTCCGTGGGTGTGAGCTGCGCAACCGCACCGCCGCCGACCGGTGGTGGCGTATTGACCAATGGCGTGGCCAAGACCGGTCAGGCGGGTGCAGCTGGGTCTTCGTTGAACTACACAATGGTGGTGCCGGCAGGCGCAACCAGCCTGAAGTTCGTGACCTCCGGCGGTACCGGTGATGCTGATCTCTACGTGAAGTTCGGCAGCGTCCCGACTACCACCAGTTTCACCTGCAAGTCCGAAGGTGCCACCAATGCCGAGACCTGCAATATCGCCACGGCCCAGACGGGTACGTATTACGTGCTGGTGAAGGGTTACACCGCGTTCTCGGGCATGAGCATCACCGGCAGCTACACCGCCGGCGGTGGCGGCGGTTCGCAGACGTACACCAACGGCACCGACTACACCATCAGCGACAACACCACGGTCGACAGCCCGATCACGGTCTCCGGCCGTACGGGTAACGGCCCGGCCAGCGCGTCGATCTCGGTCAACATCATCCACACCTACAAGGGCGACCTGAAGGTGGACCTGGTGGCGCCGGATGGCACGCTGTACAACATCCACAACCGTACCGGCGGCAGCGCCGACAACGTCACCGGCACGTTCACCAAGAACCTGACCAGTGAAGCGTTGAACGGCACCTGGAAGCTGCGGGTGAACGACAACGCCGGTGGCGATGTGGGCCGGATCGACACGTGGAGCATCACGTTCTGATTGAAAGCGATCGGTAACGGTCACACAAAGCAACAAGGCAACCCCGGCTCCGGCCGGGGTTGCTGCATGTAGATACAACAAACGCCATGTCGCCCGCCAAGCGGGCCGCCGGCCGGCGCAAAAAACTATCCCATTACCGAAAGACCGCCGCGCGGTTGACGGCGCTCTTTCATCACAGCCGGACGAAACATCCATCCGGCAGACAGGAGCGTATTGATGAGACTGAACAGCATCGCCTTCGCCGCGCTAGTCGCCGTGGCTTTACCGTGCATCCCGGCCTTGGCGGCAACGCCGCCAGCGCATGCGCACGCCGGGGCCGAACTGGTCTCGATGCAACTCGAGCACGATCCGTTCGCATCCGTCTACATCGTTACCTCTCGGCAGACCTACGAGGGCATCCGCGAGATCGCGCGCAACGGCGTGGCCAAGCGCGACAGCGTCGGCACGGCGCTGATGGTGTCGCAGATCAAGGCGCACCAACTCAGCGTTGTCAGCGAACAGATTCATGTGCAGGAGAAACGCTGCGGCGGGTATTTCGCCTTCCGCACGCGCGCCGAGGCCGATGCCTTCATCCGCTCGGATCGATCGGCCGAGATCGCCCACAAGTTGCTGCTCGTCGCGTACACCATTGACAACCAGTCAACGATCAATCCGTGGCTGCCGCAGGTCGTGGAAGGCAACATCTACAACACCATCAATCATCTTTCGACCTACCAGAACCGCTACTACACCAGCACCACCGGCAAGACCTCGGCGGAGTGGATCCGCAACACCTGGCAGGGACTGGCGGGCAGCCGCAGCGATGTCACCACAGAATTGTTCACAGCATGCAGTAACTGTTCGACGCAGCCATCGGTGATCCTGACCATCCAAGGCGTCGAGTTGCCGAACGAGATCGTGGTGCTCGGTGGCCATCTGGATTCGATCAACGGTTCCGCCGGCGGCAGCACGACCCAGCGCGCCCCGGGCGCCGACGATGATGCCTCCGGCATCGCCACGCTGACAGAAGTCATCCGCGTCTCGCTCGCCAGCGGCTGGCGACCCAAGCGCACGGTGAAGTTCATGGGTTACGCGGCGGAGGAAGTCGGATTGCGCGGCTCAAACGCCATCGCGCAATCGTTCAAGACCGCGAGCAGGAACGTCGTCGGCGTATTGCAGCTGGACATGACCAACTACAAGTCCGGCTCGGTCGAGGACATGCAGCTGATCACAGATTATTCAAACGCCGAGGTCAATACCTTCCTGACCAATCTGTTCGACCAATACCTGGCGCCACTTGGTCATAACCGCGGCACCTACACCTGCGGCTACGGATGTTCCGACCACGCCTCGTGGACCAGTGCGGGCTACCCGTCAGGGATGATGTTCGAGGCCGGCGACGCCAATGGCGCGTTTCCCCAGATCCATACCGCCAACGACACCCTGGCGAACATGGGCGAGTCGGCCGCCAACAGCGTCAAGTTCGCCAAGTTTGGTCTGGCGTTCCTGGGCGAACTCGGCAAGACCGCCGGGAGTGGCGGGAATACTCCGCCTGTGGCGAATTTCACGTCGAGCATCAACGGGCTCACGGCGGCTTTCACAGACAGCTCGACCGACAGCAATGGCAGCATCGCCTCGCGCAGCTGGACGTTTGGCGATGGCACCACATCGACAGCCACCCATCCCAGCAAGACCTACGCGGCAGCCGGCACCTACAACGTCACGCTCACGGTCACGGACAACCAAGGCGCGACCAACAGCAAGACGTCTTCGGTGAGCGTGGGCAGCGGCGGCGGCAGCGTATTGATCAACGGCGTGGCCAAGACCGGCCAGTCGGGTGCAGCGGGGGCGGAACTGCGCTACACCCTGCCGATACCGTCGGACACGCCGGTGAGCAATCTGAAGTTCGTCACCAGCGGCGGCACCGGCGACGCCGATTTGTACGTCAAGTACGGCAGCGCTCCGACCGCCACGGTCAATGACTGCAAGTCCGAAGGCGGCAGCAACGCCGAGACCTGCAACATCGCCACGGGTCAGGCGGGCACCTACCACGTGTTGGTCAAGGGCTACACCGCGTTCTCGGGCCTGAGTATCACCGGCAGCTACACCACCGGCCCTGGCGGCATGACATATACAAACGGCACCGACTACACCATCAACGACAACGTCACGGTCGACAGCCCGATCACGGTCTCCGGCCGTCCTGGTAATGGCCCGGCCAGCGCGTCGATCTCGGTGAACATCCTCCACTCATACAAGGGCGACCTGAAGGTGGATTTGGTGGCGCCGGACGGCACGTTGTACAACATCCACAACCGTACGGGCAGCAGCGCCGACAACGTCACCGGCACGTTCACCAAGAACCTGACCAGTGAAGCGTTGAACGGCATCTGGAAGCTGCGGGTGAACGACAACGCGAGCGGCGATGTGGGCCGGATCGACACGTGGAGCATTACGTTTTGATGGAGCATTGGTGTGATGAGGGTCTAATGTCTTGAGTGACAGCCCCGGCTTCGGCCGGGGCTTTTCTTTCTGGCGGAAGCGGTGGGTTATCATCGGCATTGAGCCGCCAACTGCGGCATCCGCATGTGTTCAGGAGTGTTCCAAATGAAATTTTCCCACCCGATGCTGTGGCTGGCGCCCGCGCTATTGCTCGCCGCTGCGTTGCCGCCGCAGGCGCAAGCAGCCAACCAAGCGCGTCACGCCGCCGAAACCGCGCAAGTCCTCCCTGGACAAGATCCGCTGGCGCCGGTGTACATCGTCACATCCAGTGAAAGCTTCGCACGCGGCGTCAAGACATTGGCTACAAAAACCGCCGTGCGCCGCAACAGCCTTGGCAAGACCTTGGTGATCGCCAGCATGCCGACGTATCGGCTGGAAGAACTGAGCCATTACATGCATGAAGAAGAAGGGCGTTGCGGCGGCTATTTCGCCTTTGGTTCGCAGGTGGAAGCCGAGACCTTCATTCGTAACGATAAATCGGCGCAAGCGGTTTCCACGTCATTCCTGGCGGATTATTCAATCGACAAACAGGCTTTGGTCAATCCGTGGATGTTGCAGGTCCAGGAAACCAACATCCGCGCCACGATCAGCCACCTCTCTTCGTACCAGAACCGCTACTTCGCCAGCAGCCATGGCTACAACGCAGCTGTCTGGATCAGGGACACGTGGCTCGGTATTGCGGCTGGGCGTCGTGACGTCACAGCCGAACTTTTTACAGCCTGCACTAATTGCAGCACGCAACCGTCCGTGATTTTGACCATCCGCGGTTTCGAGTTCCCGGATGAGATCGTGGTGCTGGGCGGCCACCTGGATTCGATCCGGCAGAGCAATCCACCTGGAACAACTGCCGAAAACATGGTCGCTCCTGGCGCCGATGATGATGCGTCGGGTATTGCGACCCTGACCGAAATCCTGCGCGTGGCGATGGCCAACGGTTATCGGCCAAAACGCACCATCAAGTTCATGGGCTATGCGGCCGAGGAAGTTGGATTGCGCGGCTCGAAGGCCATCGCGCAATCATTCCAGGCACAAGGCAAGAACGTGGTCGGCGTGTTGCAGCTGGACATGACCAACTGGAAGTCACCGAGCTCGACTTTCGATATCAACATGATCAGCGATTACTCGAACGCACCATTGCAGCAGTTCACCAGGAATCTGTTCGCGACCTACATGACGCCTCGCGGGTTCACCATGAACGAAACGGCATGTGGTTACGCCTGTTCCGATCACGCATCGTGGACCGCTTCGGGTTTTCCCGCGGTGATGTACGACGAAGGCCCGATCTTCCCGTCCCTGCATACGACCAACGATCGCCTCGAAAACATGGGCGGTACGGCCAATCACAGCGTGCCGATCGCGCAACTTGGCGTTGCCTTCATGGTGGAGCTGGGCAAGGTGCGGGCCGCTGATTCGACAGTGCCTTCGTTACCAGGGCGAGGCAATACGCGACCCGCGGATCCGGCCATACCCTCACTACCAGGGCGAGGCAGTCCTAAGCGGGGGAATTGATTCCAGCCGCAGGCGTGGCGAATCGCTTAGATCGCCTCAAAGCGATTGGCCGCCACGTTCTTGCGTACCGTCGCCGGATCCCAGACCCGGCCATTCATCGCGACATAGACACCGGGCGGCAATGACTGAACTGCGCCAACCGCAGTGCCGATATTGAATTCCGCATCGGAGCCGCGAAATCCCGCCGGGTTCAGCGCGCCGGTCAGCAAGATGGTCTTGTCGGGAATGCCTGCCAGCACCTTCGCCGTGTCCACCATCGTGTCGGTGCCATGCGTGATCAGGATGTGCCACGCGGACTGCGCTGCGACGGTGGCACGGACTAGTTCGCGATCTGCGTCGCTGATGTGCAGCGAATCCTTGCGGATGATCGGAATCACCCGGAACCGGAACGCGACGCCAAGCGCTTCAAAGATGCGGCCGATTTGTGGATCGCCGACCTGGTAATCCGACTTGTCGTCGAAATACACCTTGTCGATCGTGCCGCCGGTGGTGATGACGAGTAGCTCATCCATCCCGCTGGTATCCATGCTGTACGTATCCAGGCGTTGCGTGGCGAAATTATACGCAGCGCGTCAGCTTCGTTTGGCGAAACGCGCGCGCAACCCGGGTACGCTTGCGGCGAAGACGACAACCACCGCAAGCACGACTTCAATCAGCGCAAATGCACGCTCGGGCGCGCGCGTCCACGCCACCATGACGCCATGGCTGAACCAGGCCAGCGCCAGCACGCCCGACCAAAACCCCGCCCGCACCGCACCACGCAAGGCCGCTATCGCCAGCGCTGCCGACGGCAATGCAAACACCAGCATCGCGACCGGCTCGTGCCAGAACCACGCTACATACAACACCGTCATCAGGATCAGTGCGGCACACAGCACGCGTTGCGCAGCAGTCACGACACCAGTTTCCTGGTGATCCCGGCAAGCCGTTTACCCAGCGCGCGCGCCAGCGCGGCTTCATCGTCGCTCAGCGTCGAATCGTCCTGCGATCCGGCCACATGGCTCGCGCCATACGGCGTGCCACCGGTTTTGGTCGCGGTGAGTGCCGGCTCGGTGTAAGGAATGCCGACGATCACGCAACCGTGGTGCAGCAACGGGATCATCATCGACAACAACGTCGCTTCCTGGCCGCCATGCATCGTCGCCGTGGAGGTGAATACCGCAGCAGGTTTGCCTGCCAACGTGCCGCTGGTCCATTCGGCGCCCAGCGAATCGAAGAAATATTTCATCGGCGCGGCCATGTTGCCGAACCGCGTCGGGCTGCCGACGACCAGGCCGGCGCATTCCTCCAGGTCGCGCCTGTCGACATAAGGCGCGCCATCGTCGGGAACGGGTGGCGTGGCGGTTTCGGTTTGCGGCGCGACGGGCGGCACGCTGCGGATACGCGCGGACATGCCTTCCACTTCGCCGATGCCGCGCG
>JAJAYW010000162.1 GCA_026786005.1 Lysobacter sp.
CCGGGTGCCGGCACCACACAGGATGTCCCGGCATGAGCCGCACCTATCCGCTTGTTTCAATCATTGGCGCCCCCACCGACATCGGTGCCGGCCATCGCGGCGCGCGCATGGGGCCCGATGCGCTGCGCATCGCCGGCCTGGCCGAGGCGCTGGTCGCGCGCGGCGTGGACGTCATCGATCGCGGCGATCTGCACGGCCCCAACAATCCGTGGCAGCAACCGGTCGATGGGTACCGCCATCTCGATGAAGTCGTCGCATGGAATCGCAAGGTCATGGACGCGATGGGCGCGGAGTTGCGGCAGGGGCGGCTGCCGATCCTGCTGGGAGGCGATCACTGCCTGGCGATCGGTTCGCTGACCGCCGTCGCGCAATATTGTCGTGACACCGGCAAGCAGCTGCGCGTGCTGTGGCTGGACGCGCACGCCGACTTCAACACGCACGACGTCACGCCCTCCGGCAATGTGCACGGCATGCCGGTGGCCTGTGTCTGCGGCATCGGCCCCGATGCGCTGACTCAGCTCGGCGGCAGCAAACCGGCGCTGACGCCCGACCTGATCCGGCAGATCGGCATCCGTTCGGTCGATCCGGGCGAGAAGCAGCTGATCAAGCAATACGGCCTGGATGTCTACGACATGCGCTACATCGACGAGGTCGGCATGAAGCGCACCATGGAAGCCGCGCTCGAGGGCGTCAATGACAACACGCACCTGCATGTAAGTTTCGACGTGGATTTCCTCGACCCGAGCATCGCGCCCGGCGTGGGCACCACCATCCCCGGCGGCCCCAATTACCGCGAGGCGCAGCTGGTGATGGAAATGATCGCCGACACCGGCCGCATGGCCTCGCTCGACATCATGGAACTCAACCCTGCGCTGGATAACGGCAATGGCACGGCGGAGTTGGCGGTGGATCTGGTTGAAAGCCTGTTCGGAAAGTCGACCTTGATGCGCGATTAGCGGTTGGGTTGCAGGCTTCGCAAGTGGAGAACCCGTCCGGCACGCTCAAATATGTGTGGCCGACGAGCAGCGCTTTCTTTGTAGGAGCGAGTAGGGTCACATCGCGCCCAGGTGCGCTCCTACAAATGCCCGATGGCAATCGCGCCGTACACCGGATTGAACCATTCGCCCACTGTTCACCGGCCGTTACAGGCCGCGCGGCATCATCGGCTCTGGATTGCACATCGGCTTCACACCCCGATGGGTTTCCATAGCAACGCGGGGCCGTGCAGAAGCGCACCCGCGGCCCAATCTTATTTTGCTGGAGAGGAGAAACCAATGAAGCGTTTGATAACTGTGATGCTGCTGGCCATGTTTTCGATGGGCACCCTGACTGCATGCAACACCATGGCAGGTGCGGGCAAGGATATCGAGAAGGCCGGCGACAAGATCGAAGACAAGGCTGAGGACTGCAAAGACGGCAAGTGCTGAGCAAGCCGTTCGAAATTTGAATACGGCGCAGTAAGCGCCGGCAAGAAAAAACAAGAACGGGCCGGTGCAATCCGGCCCGTTTTTTGTCGTTGCAGTGCTACCTCACCAGGCCGGCGGATCGGCCACGAAACTGCCCGGAAACGCGCGCGGTTCATCCCGGCCCCAATAAGGCTGCGGGCGCGGCAACACGCCGAGTGCCGCGAGCGCGTCCAGGTCGTCGTAGCGCAACTGTGTGACCTGCACCGGCGAGCGGCTGGCGCGGACGAAGTCGGTCTGGCCCACCGGCGCCCATTCGCGCGCGCCGTGGCCGGTGCCGATCCGTTGCTGCGCGGCCTCGCCGTAGGCTGAATCGGCGGCAGCCGATGCTTCGCGCGCGGCGGAGGCGGCAGGCGCCGCAGCCTTGCCTTCGGTGCGGTTGGATTGCGCGTCACCACGGGCAATTGGAGGGCCGGGTTGTGGATACGGGATGTATTGCTGCCGTTCGCGGAACACGGCGATGCCGATCACGCCAACGTTGTCCGGCCGGCCGGTGCGGGCGGCGTAGCTGTCGGGCAGGTCGGTGAAATAGAACTGCGCGACATCGTCGAGCGATTTGCGCCAGCCGGCAATCTCGGTGCTCTGCCACGGCGCCAGCACGTAGCCGGTCTGCGACGGATGCGCGGTCTTGCCGCTGACCGCGTTGACGCCATCGACCGACAGCACCACCAGCACGCGCTCGGCGGTGGTGTTGGTCAAGCGCACGCCGTAGCGATGCCCCGGCACGCCCGGCACGTAGGTGCGGCCGCGATGCGCGTATTCGGGGAGCCACTGGCCGCTGTCGCGGTCGATCACGTCGATCTCGACCAGCGATCGTGCCGACAGCGGCATGCAGGCGGCAGCGGCCAAGAGGGAGGCACTCAACAGCAGTAATTTGCGGAACATGGTCGTCACTCCTCGGAAGGTGACGATGCGAACGGGCGGCCGTGTCGGGTGGGGTTAGGAGCGGTTGGTAGTTGATGGCTACCAACCACCAGCCCCATCCCGGGCAACAGTTAAACTGACCCCGGCAACATTCGACGGCCTCCAATGACACCCAGCCCCACACGCATCCTCACCGGCATCACCACGTCCGGTACGCCGCACCTCGGCAACTATGTCGGTGCGATCCGACCCGCGATCGCGGCCTCGCGCACGCCGAACGTCGAAAGTTTCTATTTCCTCGCCGACTATCACGCGCTGGTGAAAGTGCAGGATCCGGCGCGCGTGCAACGCTCGACGCTGGAAATCGCCGCCAGCTGGCTGGCCTGCGGGCTCGATCCCGAGACTGTCTGGTTCTATCGCCAGTCGGATATTCCCGAGATTCCCGAACTCACCTGGTTATTGACCTGTGTCGCCGGGAAAGGGCTGCTCAACCGCGCGCATGCGTACAAGGCCTCGGTCGACAAGAATCGCGCCGAAGGCGAGGACGACGATGCCGGCATCACGGCGGGACTCTTCATGTATCCGGTGCTGATGGCCGCGGATATTTTGCTGTTCAACGCGCACAAGGTGCCGGTCGGGCGCGACCAGGTGCAGCACATCGAAATGGCGCGTGATTTCGGGCAGCGTTTCAATCATCTCTATGGTGAGCATTTCACGTTGCCCGAAGCGGTTATCGAAGCCCAGGTTGCGACCTTGCCCGGTCTCGACGGCCGCAAGATGTCGAAGAGCTACGACAACACCATTCCGTTGTTCGTGCCGCGCGATCAGTTGAAGAAACTGATCTATTCGATCGTGACCGACTCGCGCGCGCCGGGTGAAGCGAAGGATGCCGACAGCTCGAATGTGTTCCAGTTGTACCAAGCGTTCGCGACCGCCGACGAAACCATTGCCATGCGCAAGGCATTCGCCGACGGCATTGCCTGGGGCGATGCCAAACAGCAGCTATTCGAGCGGATCGATGCCGAAGTCGCGCCGCTGCGCGAACGCTACGAACTGTTGATTGCCGACCCGTCGAAGATCGAGCAACAGTTGCGTCATGGCGCGCAGCGATTGCGTGCCCGCTATGCCACGCCATGCATCGCCGAACTACGCGCCGCCTTGGGCTTGCGCGCGCTGGATCTGCAAACCACCAGCCCTGCCAAGGCGACTGGCACCAGGACGACGCTGCCATTGTTCAAGCAATATCGTGAAGCCGATGGCATGTTCTACTTCAAGTTGCACGATGGCGATGGCCGCCTGTTGCTGCAAAGCCATGGTTTCAAATCGCCGAAGGACGCAGGGCAGCTCGTCGCACGCCTGAAGGCAGAGTTCCGCCAGTTGCACGATAAGGCCGAAGCCGGTTTGCATCTGGGCGAAGTCTTGATCGGCACATTGGCGCAAGACGTTGTCGTCGACGATGTGGCACAGGCGCTGGAAAGCCTGGTGATCGAAGCAGGCGACGCTTGAATCCATTCGTCGAGCTGAATCTCGCCCTGATCCTGTTCCTGCCGTGGTTCCTGGTCCTCGGTACCTTGTACTGGCTGTTCCCACGGCAACCGCGTCATGCCGCGCACCGATGGTTCGACGTCGCTGCCTTGATCCTGTCGACGACTGCCTTCGTCCTCAGCGTGCACTGGGCGCACGCCTCTGCCGATCCGGTGCACGGCAAGATGTGGCAGCAAATTCTGGCGACGGCGCTCGGATACGGCGTGTTTCTTGCCATGTTGACCGCCGCATTCTTCATTCGCGCTAGATGGTTGCGACTGGGTCGACAGACGTGATTTGCCCGGGTGGGGCGCCGCGCTGGCCGGGGGGTTTTGGTTACGCTGATTAAAAGTACCCGGGTTAGGGGGGCGGCCCCCCGGCGCGGGGGGGGTTACACCAGGCCGCGCCCC
>JAJAYW010000163.1 GCA_026786005.1 Lysobacter sp.
CCCAGGTGCGCTCCTACAAACGCGGTTTCCGCGTCCTACGCCGACTTAACGGCCTGCGGTTATCATCGGGCATCAAGCGTTTTGGAGTTCCCCATGAACGAGCCACGCCGCGTCGAACACCAGCAGACCGACAAGGGTTACGTGCCGGTGTACACCACCGATGTGGTGGAACAACCGTGGGCCAGTTACACCGCGACCGATCACGATGTGTGGCGGCAGTTGTACGAGCGCCAGCGCGAGATCCTGGTCGGCCGCGCCAGTGACGAGTTCCTCATCGCGCAGGACGCGATGGGCATGACGCCCGATGCGATCCCGAAGTTCACCGAACTCAACACCGTATTGCGCGCCGCCACGGGTTGGGAGGTGATCGGCGTCGAAGGCCTGTTGCCGGAGTTGACGTTTTTCGATCACCTCGCCAACCGGCGTTTCCCGGTGACGTGGTGGATCCGCACACCCGGACAACTCGATTACCTGGCGGAACCCGACCTGTTCCACGATTTGTTCGGACACGTGCCGTTGCTGATGAACCCGCTGTTTGGCGATTACATGGCCGCGTACGGACGCGGCGGCGTCAAGGCGCATGGCATCGGCCCGGAGGCGCTGGTGAACCTGACGCGGCTGTACTGGTACACGGTCGAGTTCGGATTGATCAAGCAGAAGGACGGCCTGCGCATCTACGGCAGCGGCATCGTGTCGTCGAAGGGCGAATCGATCCATTGCCTGGAATCACCCGCGCCCAACCGCATCGGCTTCGACCTCGAGCGCATCATGCGCACCCGCTATCGCATCGACACGTACCAGAAGACCTACTTCGTCATCGACAGCTTCGCGCAGTTGATCGAGGCCACCGAGCCCGACTTCACGCCGATCTACGCGCGGCTGGCCACGCAGGACTCTTTCCCCGCGGGCACGGTGCTCGACGGCGACCAAGTGTTCCATCGCGGTAGCGGCGCCGGCTGGCTGAACGACGGCGACATCTGAGCCGTTCACCTGTTCTACACCGCACGCTTTCTACACCGCACGCTCACGAGAGCGACCGGATGATCGATCGTAGAAGCCCCGGCCGAGCAGGAGTGGACGATGCAGATTGCAGCAGACGAGTTGCTGGTGGAACTTGAGCGCACGGACGCCACCATGCAACAGGTGGTGCAGTCCGCCAGCCAAGGGTGCAGCCATGCCTTTGAGCGTCGACTGGACGAGCAATTGCGCAGTCTGCGTTCAATGCTGGGTACCGACGGAGTGCAGGCCGCGGCCGACGTGATCGACGCGGCGAAGCACGTGCTGGCAGCGGACGACCCGGCGGTGCCTTTGCTGATGTTGTCGCTGGCGCGCACGACCCTGGCTGCAGTGATCCACCGGCAGGCGACCGGGGTGCGGTTACGCGCCGCCTGACGCGTCATTGCTCTATCAGCGCGGCGCCTGCCGAGGCCAGATAGGCATCCAGTCCTCGCATTTTTGTTTCGGTGAAGGTTTCGCCGGTCATGGCGAACACCGCAATGCGATACGGGCGAAAGTTTCGGAAGTCTTTGCGCAAACGACACCGAGCTGGCTCTCGACAACGGGCCCGTTAAGCGGTTGCCAACTCTGGCGCAGCGGGCTTTAGCCGCGGCTTCCAGCGCCGATCAATCAGCACCTTGGCGATCACCGCCACCACCAGTGGGCCAAACCAGCCGAGGTAATGCAGTGCGACGCCGTCGACGGCGGGCAGTAATCTCGGTAGGCCGATACTCAGGAACGCGATATGGGTGGCGATGCCGTTGCCGAGCATCGCGCTGTAGTGCTCGACCAGCCACCAGCGCGGTTGCGCGGCGAGGCGCTCGCGATGGCGGCGTTTGCGCAGCATGTCCTGGCCGGTGAACAGGCCGATCACCGAGAAGCCCATCAGCAGCGGCGATCCAGCCTTGACGCCGAGCGCGAACACGGCCACGCCCGACAACAGGCTCAGCCATGCGAACCCCGCGTAGACCGGGCCGGTGTAGCGCGCGACGTCGTGCTTGTCGCGGATCGCGCGCCACGCGCCCCACACGCCGGTCGCGGTGATGACAACCAGGTAGCCGAGGAAGGCCGCGATCACCGGCTGGCCCTGCGTGTGCTTGTGCGCGGCCATCGGCAGCGCGGTGACGATGATGCCGAGCATCGCCAGCAGATAGCCCTGGCCGACGCGGCGATGCAGCGGGCTGCCCTTGCGCGCGAACGCGGCCGTCCAGAACGTCAGCAGGGCAAGCACACCGACGGTTCCGTGCAAGGCGACGATGATGGGATACGCAGTGGTCATGGTGGTGACTCGATGAAAGGTGGCCGGGTGGGCACAGCGTGCAGCGGCGAGCCCGGCGATCGCAGTGCCCGCGGTCACCGCCGCGCCCTGCCGGAAGTCACTTTCTGCCGTCGCCGCATTGCCACTGGCCCGGCCACGCCGCAGCATGGCGACATGCCCTCTGTCCTGCGCACGCTGCTGCAACCGATGAACCTCGCCGCGCTGCTCACCTGGCTTGCGGTTGCGCTGGGGCTGCGCGCCGAGGACGCCGCGCACAAGCCGCTGATGTGGGCGCTGCTGGTCGGCTATCTGCTGGCGCTGCTCGCCGGCGATTTCCTGCCCCGTCACCGGCAGCGCATCGGCGTCGCGTTGCTGCTGTCGATTCAAGCGTTGTGTGCGCTGGCGCTGGTGTGGCTGGCGCGGCGTGGCGGCACTGCGCCGGTGTTGATCGTGGTACTGGTGGCGCAACTGGCGATGCTGTATCCGGCTCGCGTCACCGTGCCGGCGGTGGTCGCGCTCAACGTGGCGCTGTACCTGATCCTGCGCGACGCCGGCTACCAGGAGCCGTTGCTGGTGACCACGCTTTATGGCGGTTTCCAGGCGTTCGCCGCGGTGACAGCGCACTACGCCAGGACGGCCGAGCACACGCGCGACGCGCTGGTCCTGGTCAACGCCGACCTGCTGGCCACGCGCGCGCTGCTGGCCGACAGCGCACGCGATGCCGAACGCCTGCGCGTCGCGCGCGAACTGCACGACGTCGCCGGCCACAAGCTCACGGCGATGACGTTGAACCTGCGCGCGCTCGCTGCCGATCCGGCCTTTGCCGAACGCCGCGAGCTCGCGATCGCCCAGCAGATGTCGGCCGAATTGCTCGGCGACATCCGCAACGTCGTGCAGGCATTGCGCGACTCGCGCGGACTCGATCTCGCCACGGCGTTGCGCGCGCTCGCCGCGCCGTTGCCCAAACCCACGTTGCGTTTGCGCATTGATGACGACGTGCAGATCGATGACCCGGCCCTGGCCGAGGCGATTCTGCGCATCGTGCAGGAGGCGCTGACCAATGCCGCGCGGCATGCCGGCGCCGACACGCTGACCGTGACGCTGTCGCGGGATGGCGATGCGCTGGAGCTGACGATTGACGACGATGGCCGTGTCCGCGGATCGCTGCAACCGGGTAATGGATTGTCGGGCATGCGTGAGCGGATCGAGGCCCGTGGCGGCGACGTGGACTTCCGCATCGCGGCCACCGGCGCATTGCGGATCACGGCGCGGCTGCCGGCATGACCGACACCTTGCGCATCGCCCTTGCCGATGACCAGGCGCTGGTGCGTGCAGGCCTGCGCGCGTTGCTGGAACGCCAGGGGATCGAGGTAGTGTTCGAGGTCGACGACGGCGCCGCCCTGCTCGAACAACTGGCCGCGCAATCGGTCGACGTGGTGCTCAGCGACATCCGCATGCCCGGGGTCGACGGGATCGCGGCGCTGACCCAACTGCGCGCACGCGGCGATCGCACGCCGGTCCTGCTGCTGACCACCTTCGACGACAGCGACCTGCTGCTGCGCGCGACCGCGGCCGGCGCGCAGGGCTTCCTGCTCAAGGACGCCGCGCCCGAAGACCTGCGCGATGCGATCACGCGCGTGGCCCGCGGCGAGACTCTGTTGCAGCCGGTCAGCACCGAACCGGTGCGCGCGCGCTATCGCTACCACGCCGATGACACGCCGAAGGAAGCATTCACCGCGCGCGAGGTGGCGATCCTGCGACTACTGGCCGGCGGTTATTCCAACAAGGAGATCGCGCGGGCGATGTTCCTGGCCGAGGGCACGGTCAAGAACTACGTGTCGGTGATCCTCGACAAGCTCGGCACCCGC
>JAJAYW010000164.1 GCA_026786005.1 Lysobacter sp.
GATTTCCGCGATCAGTTCGCCCGCGTGCACGCCGACAATGCCACCGCCGATGACGCGATGCGTGGCCTCATCGAAAATCAACTTGGTGAAGCCTTCGGTCCGTCCCTGGCCGAACGCACGACCGCTGGCCGCCCACGGGAACTTGCCGACGCCGACCTGCAGGTTTTTCGCCTTGGCTTCGGTTTCGGTGACGCCGACCCACGCAATCTCCGGATCGGTGTACGCCACCGACGGAATCACGCGGGCTATCCATTCTTTCTTCTCGCCGGCGGCGACTTCCGCGGCGAGTTTGCCTTCGTGCGTCGCCTTGTGCGCGAGCATCGGTTGGCCAATCAGGTCGCCGATGGCGAAGATGTGCGGCACGTTGGTGCGCATCTGCCGGTCGACAGCGATCAGGCCGCGCTCGCCGACGCGCACGCCGGCCTTGTCGGCATCGAGCTTGCCGCCGTTGGCACTGCGCCCAACCGCAACCAGCACGCGATCAAACTGTTTGGTAGCCGGTTCGCTGGCGCCTTCGAACGTGCAAACGATTCCGTTCTTCTGCGCTTTCGCTTCGAGCACCTTGGTCTTGAGATACACGGCAACACCCTGCTTCTTCAGGCGATCTGCCAGCGGCTTGACCAGGTCGGCATCCGTGTCCGGCATCAACTGATCCATGAACTCGACCACGGTGACGTCGCTGCCGAGTGCGCGGTACACCGTCGCCATCTCCAGGCCGATGATGCCGCCGCCGACGACCAGCAACGTCTTTGGCACTTCGGCCAGTTCGAGCGCGTCGGTCGAGTCCATCACCCGCGGGTCGTCCCACGGAAATCCCGGCAATTTCACCGGCTGCGAACCGGCGGCGATGATGCAGTGCTCGAAACGCAGCAGTTGCGATTTGCCATCGGCATCGACGATGTCGAGTTCGTTCGCGGACGCGAACGTCGCGCTGCCCTGCACCACCCGCACCTTGCGCTGCTTGGCCATGCCGCTCAGGCCCTTGCTGAACTGGCTGACGACCTTGCTTTTGTACTCGCGCAACTTGTCCAGCGTGATCTTTGGCTTGCCGAAATCGACGCCGTAATCGCTGGCATATGCGGCTTCGTCGATCACCGCGGCTGCGTGCAGCAACGCCTTGGAGGGAATGCAGCCGACGTTGAGGCAGACGCCACCGAGCGCGGCATAGCGTTCGATCAGGACGGTGTCGAGGCCGAGATCGGCGGCGCGAAAGGCCGCGGTGTAACCGCCCGGGCCTGCGCCGATGACGACGGTGTTGCATGTGATGTCGGCGGTCTTGCCGCTGGCAGCGGAGGGCTTGGGCGCGGGTGTGCTTTCTTGTTTTTCCGGAGAAGCCTGCACGGCAGCGGGTGGGAGCGTGGGTTTCCCGGTCGCGGACGAGGATGAATCAAGAGCCGTACCCTCAGCCGCGCTGCGCGCGTCGGCCTCTCCCGCACCGCGAAGCAAGTCCCCTTGCGGGGCCGGCGGGAGAGGCGCAGGACCAGCGGCGCTATCAACTTCAAGGATCGCAACCACCGATCCTTCCGACAACTTGTCGCCAACCTTGACCTTCAGTTCCTTGACGACACCCGCCGACGACGACGGCACTTCCATCGTCGCCTTGTCCGATTCCAGCGTGAGCAGACCCTGGTCCTTGGCAACGGTATCGCCAACCGCGACCAGCACTTCAATCACCGGTACATCGTCGTAACCGCCGATATCGGGAACCTTGATTTCGATCGTGGCCATTGGGGTTTCCTTCAATCGGTTCGCCGCAGACATCTACTCAGCTTGGATTTTTCGTCATTCCAGCGGAACTGGGATGACGGCCTTTCAGTTGATCACAACAACACACGCCGAAAATCCGCCAGCACCTGCGCCAGATACGCGTTGAAGCGCGCAGCTTCGGCGCCGTCGATGACGCGGTGGTCCCACGACAACGACAGCGGCAGGATCAGGCGCGGCATGAACTGCTTGCCGTCCCACACCGGGCGCGTGCTGCTACGGCAGACGCCGAGGATGGCGACTTCGGGCGCGTTGATGATCGGCGTGAAGTAGGTGCCGCCGATGCCGCCCAGCGACGAGATCGAAAAACAGCCACCCTGTATTTGATCCGGTTTGAGCTTGCCTTCGCGTGCGAGCCCGGCGAGTTCGCCCATTTCTTTCGCGATCTCGAAGACGCCCTTGCGATCGGCGTCGCGGATCACCGGCACCATCAAGCCGTTCGGCGTGTCGGCGGCGAAACCTATGTGGAAATATTTCTTGAGGATGAGACTGTCGCCATCGAGGCTGGCGTTGAAATTGGGGAATTTCTGCAACGCCGCAACGCAGGCTTTGACCAGGAAGGCGAGCATGGTGACTTTCGTGCCCGTACCTTTGCCCGATTTGCCTTCGGCTTCCTTGTTGAGCTGTAAGCGCAAGGCTTCCAGCTCGGTGATATCGGCGTCTTCGTGGTTGGTGACGTGCGGGATGCTGACCCAGTTGCGGTGCAAGTTGGCGCCGGTGAGTTTCTTGATACGCGACAACGGCTTGCTTTCGACTTCGCCGAACTTGGCGAAATCCACTTTCGGCCAGGCAATGATGTTGAGCCCACCAGCAGCTGCGCCGTTGCCCACGCCGCCGCCGGCAATGACGCCCTTGACGAAGCCCTGTACGTCCTCCTTGCTGATGCGGCCACCGCGTGCGGAGCCGGTGACGTGCGCAAGATCGACGCCCAGCTCGCGTGCGAATAGGCGCACCGCCGGGCTCGCGTACGGCACCTTTCCGGGCAGCAGGGCTTCTGCATCGAAACGGACGGGAGGCAAGCCGGCGCCCATGGGTGCGGATTGAGTGGTGTTGCCGGCCTGCGCGTCGATCGAGGCCTGCGCGATGTTGTCGGGTTTGGCGGCGACGGCGACGGGTTCGACTGTCGAGTCGTCGGCTGCAGGCGTCGGCTGTGCTGTAGGTGTGGCGGCCGCTGGCGCTTCGGTCTTGGCCGGCACTTTCGGCGCGGCCTCGGCCGCATCGCCACTTTCGATGATGGCGACGACGCTGCCCTCCTTCACCGAGTCGCCGACCTTGATCCTGAGTTCCTTGACCACGCCGCCAAACGGCGCCGGCACTTCCATCGTCGCCTTGTCCGATTCCAGCGTGACCAGTCCCTGGTCCTTGGCGACGGTATCGCCGACCGCGACCAGCACCTCGATCACCGGCACGCCGTCGTAATCGCCGATATCGGGGACGCGTGCTTCCTTGAGCTCGGCCATGCGGCACTCCAGCGTGCAAAGGGATCGCTATTGTGGCCGCACAGGCGTTACGCCGACAAACACGCGGAGAAATAACCTCCCGGTAAGGAGGGAAGGAGGTTCTGCCGCAGGCTGGGGTTGAGCGGTCCTTCGACAGACTCAGGATGAGCGGTAATGGTGATTCGCGATAAAGCCAACAACCCGGAGGGCGGCGTGCATGGATGCACGCCCTGCGTTTGAATGACCTCCGCCCCCCGAGGCAGGATGCCGAGTCGGAAAATCCCCGCAGCAATCAAACGGCAGGCTGTGCTCCACCTCGGGGAAAGCCCTTTCTTTTGGTGACTTTTCTTGACTCGCGCAAGCGCTCGCCCTTCGGGCCAGCTTCGCTGTTCGCGTGCTGCGCACGCAGTGGGCTCATCAAAGAAAAGTTACTCGCGCGCAGCGCGGCTTTCAACA
>JAJAYW010000165.1 GCA_026786005.1 Lysobacter sp.
GCTTCCTCGGCATCGATCGTGCCGTTGGTTTCGATTTCCAGCACCAGCTTGTCGAGGTCGGTGCGCTGCTCGACACGCGCGGCTTCCACCGCGTACGCAACGCGGCGTACCGGCGAGAACGACGCATCCAGCATCAAGCGGCCGATGGTGCGGGTTTCTTCATCGGGACGACGACGCGCCGTGGCCGGCTGGTAGCCGAACCCGCGCTCGATCTTCAGACGCATGTTGAGCGCCGTGTCCTTGGTCAGGTGCGCGATCACATGATCGAGATTGAGGATCTCGACGTTGTGGTCGGTCTTGATGTCCGCGGCGGTGACCACGCCCGGACCCTGCTTGCTCAGGGTCAGCGTTGACGCGTCCCCCGTGCCCATGCGGATGGCGACATCCTTGAGGTTGAGCAGCACTTCCAGCACGTCTTCCTGCAGGCCTTCGACCGTCGTGTATTCATGCAACACGCCGTCAATCTCGACTTCGGTGATCGCATAACCGGGGATGGAGGACAGCAGCACACGACGCAACGCGTTGCCGAGCGTGTGGCCGTAGCCGCGCTCCAACGGTTCGATCACAACCTTCGCACGATTGTCGGCGAGGCGTTCGATCTGGGGGCCGCGCGGGCGCAGCACTTGATTGGCGGTAACCGACATGTATGACGTCTCCTGCAAACCTCCGACGGAGCCGGAAGTGCGTAGCAAATGAATTACTTCGAGTACAACTCGATGATCAACGCTTCGTTGATATCGGCGGGCAGATCAGCGCGATCCGGAACCGACTTGAACACGCCGCTGAATTTCTTGGAGTCGACTTCGACCCATGCCGGCGAGAGATCCATCTGAGAAGCGACATTCAACGCTTCCTGCACGCGCAGCTGCTTCTGTGCGCGCTCGGACAACGCGACCGCATCGCCTGCCTTGATCTGGTAGGAAGGCAGGTTGACCGGCTTGCCATTGACCAGGATGCCGCGGTGCGACACGAGTTGGCGTGCAGCCGGACGCGTCACTGCAAAACCCATGCGGTAGATCACGTTGTCGAGACGAGTCTCGAGCAACTGCAGCAGGTTCTCGCCGGTGTTGCCTTTCTTGGTCGAGGCTTTCTTGTAGTAATTGCGGAACTGCCGTTCCAGCAAGCCGTAGATACGCTTGACCTTCTGCTTCTCGCGCAGCTGGGTGGCGTAGTCGGACAACTTGCCCTTGCGGGTCGTGGTCGCGCCGTGCTGCCCGGGCTTTTGCTCCAGCTTGCACTTGGAGTCCAACGCGCGGGTCGGGCTCTTGAGCGACAGATCTGCGCCTTCGCGGCGCGCGAGCTTACAGGTGGGACCGAGATAACGTGCCATTTCTCAAATACTCCTCAGACACGCCGCTTTTTCGGCGGACGACAACCGTTATGCGGGATCGGCGTGACGTCGATGATGTTGATGATCTTGTAACCGACGTTGTTCAACGAACGTACCGCGGACTCGCGGCCAGGACCTGGACCCTTGATGCGGACTTCCAGCGCCTTGACACCGTAATCAAGCGCGGCCTTGCCGGCCTTCTCGGCGGCGACCTGCGCCGCGAACGGCGTCGACTTGCGCGAACCGCGGAAACCCGCGCCACCGGAAGTAGCCCAAGACAACGCATTGCCTTGGCGATCGGTGATGGTGATGATGGTGTTGTTGAACGAAGCGTGGACATGCGCAATACCGTCGGTGACGACGCGCTTGATCTTCTTCTTGGTTTTTGCTGCTGCCGGCTTAGCCATGATTTATTCCTTACTTCCTGATGGCTTTGCGTGGACCCTTGCGGGTGCGTGCGTTGGTTCGCGTGCGTTGACCGCGCAATGGCAAACCACGACGATGACGCAGGCCGCGATAGCACGCCAGGTCCATCAATCGCTTGATCGCGATACCGACTTCGCGGCGCAGATCGCCCTCGACCACGTATTTGCCGACTTCGGCGCGCAGGCGCTCAACTTCAGGCTCGGACAGATCGCGGATCTTGGTCGCCAAGGTGACACCGGCGTTCACACAGACCTTCTTTGAGCGCGTACGGCCGATGCCGTAAATGCTTTGCAGCCCAACCCAGACGTGTTTCTGGGCAGGCAGATTGACACCTGAAATACGCGCCATGACGGCGTTCTCCAAACGGTTTGGCGACCGGATATGTGGGTCCGGCGCAGTGAACTAGAAATTTTAACAATATCCCGGGTTATTTGGAAGCCATTCGATGCAAACACATTGAAATGACCTGGCATGGGGAGTGTGCCCATGCTCTGGCGACGAGAATTGGCTGAAGTGAAGGCCATGCCGCGACCTGCCACCCGCCCAGCGCCACTCAAGCGCCGGGACTTGCCAGTACTCACCCGCGCGCGGGATTGCCGCGCGAGCCGCCCTTCAAGTTTGCCTTCTTCAACAGGCTCTCATACTGATGAGACATCAGATGTGCCTGGATTTGGGCGATGAAATCCATGACTACCACGACCACGATCAGCAGCGACGTGCCGCCAAAATAGAACGAGGTGCCCATTTGGGTACGCATGATCTCCGGCAGCAGGCAGACCAGCACGAGATAAGCAGCGCCGGCGGCGGTGAGACGCGTCAACACACCGTCGATGTAGTCGGCCGTCGCCTTGCCTGGGCGGATGCCCGGGATCAACGCACCAGATTTTTTCAGGTTATCCGCGGTTTCCTGCGAGTTGAACACCAGAGCGGTGTAGAAGAACGCAAAGCCCACAATCAACGCTGCAAACACGATCATGTGCAGCGGCTCGCCCGGCGACAACGCCTGCGCAATCCGCTGCAACACTGAAGTTGAGCCCGGTGTCGATTGACTGAACCACTGCGCGGCAGTGGCCGGGAACATGATGATGCTCGACGCGAAGATGGCCGGAATCACGCCCGCCATGTTCAGCTTCAACGGTAGGAACGAACTCTGGTTCATGTACGCACTGCGACCGCCTTGGCGGCGCGCGTAATTGACCGTGACCCGCCGCTGCCCGCGCTCGACGAACACGACGAAGAACGTGAACAACAGGACGATCAGCAAAATCGCAATCACCGACAATGAACTCATCTCGCCATTACGCACCTGCTCGAGCGTGCTCAGCACTGCCCCCGGCAAGCCCGCGACGATGCCGGCAAAGATGATCAGCGAGACGCCGTTGCCGACGCCGCGCTCGGTCACCTGCTCGCCCAGCCACATCAGGAACATGGTGCCTGCGGTCAGCGCGATCACCGCTGTCAAAACAAAGCCAGGACCCGGCGTATAGACGACCGGAATGCCATTGCTGGCGCCGGAACTCTGCAACGCGACCGCGATACCTGCTGCCTGGAACACCGCCAGCGGTACCGCGCCCATGCGCGACCATTGCGTGATCTTGCGACGTCCGGATTCGCCTTCCTTCTGGATGGCTTTCAGGCTCGGGAAGATCTGCGAGCACAATTGCACGATGATCGACGACGAGATGTAAGGAACGACGTTCAACGCGAACAGGCTGAAGCGCTCCAGCGCACCGCCCGAGAACATGTTGAACATGTCGACGATGGTGCCTTCCTGCGCTTCCATCAATTGCAGCATAGCGTCGGGATTGACACCCGGTACCGGAATGAAGCAACCAATGCGATAGACGATGAGCGCACCAACCACGAACAACAGGCGTGAGCGCAGCTCGGCAAACTTGCCCAAGCCACCGCCGATATTTCCCATTGCGTTGCTGCTGCGACCCATCCGTCGATTACTCCTCGAACTTTCCGCCAGCCGCTTCGATCGCCGCCTTGGCGCCCGCGGTAGCCAATAGGCCCTTCACCACGAGTTTCTTGGTTAGTTCGCCCTTCTTGACGATCTTGGCCTGTTTGGCCGTGCTCGGCACCAGCTTGGCTGCACGCAGCGCTGCGAAGTCGACAGTGTCGCCTTTGATTAGATCGAGCTTGTAGAGCATCACTTCGGCGGTATCGAGTTTGAGCTTGGAACGGAAGCCGACCTTCGGCAGCCGCATCTGCATGGGCATCTGGCCGCCTTCGAAGCCGGCCTTGATCTTGCCCTTGCCCGAACGCGCGAACGAACCTTTGTGGCCGCGTCCGCAGGTCTTGCCAAGGCCCGAACCGATGCCGCGACCGACGCGCTTGCGATCTTCGCGCGCACCGTCTGCGGGCTTGAGTGTGTTGAGACGCATGTTGATTACTCCTCGACCTGAACCAGGTAATGCACCTTGTTGATCAGGCCACGAACTTGCGGGCTGTCTTTCAATTCGCGCACGTCGTTCAATTTGCCAAGTCCCAGCGCTTTCACCGATAACCGGTGGCGCGCTTGCGAACCACGAAGACCTCTGACCAGGCGAACCTTGACGGTACCGCCTTCGGTCACTTTGTTTTTCTTAGCCATGGTGCAAATCCTCTACCTTCTTGCCTCGCTTGGCCGCGATCTTGGCCGGCGAATGCATTTCGGTCAGGCCGCGCAACGTGGCGCGTACCAGGTTGATCGGATTGCGCGAACCCACGGCCTTGGCCAGCACGTTCTTGACGCCGACCGCCTCAAGCACGGCGCGCATCGCGCCACCGGCGATGACGCCCGTACCTTCAGACGCGGGCTGCATGAACACGTTGGCCGCACCGTGCTGCGACTTCACCACGTGCCACAACGTGCCATTGTTCAAGTCGACGTTGACCATCGCCTTGCGTGCGTATTCCATCGACTTCTGGATCGCGACGGGCACTTCACGCGCCTTGCCATAACCGAAGCCGACCTTGCCGGCGCCGTCGCCCACCACCGTCAGTGCGGTGAAGGTGAATTGGCGGCCGCCCTTGACGGTCTTGCTGACGCGATTGACCGCGACCAGCTTCTCGACCATGCCATCGTCCATCTCTTCGCGATTGCGGTCGCGATCACGACCCCGCGGTGCACGTTCTTCTGCCATCTCTAGAGTCCTTAAGATTTGAAAAAAATTTACGGCGGAGCCGCTTATAGTTGTGATGTGGTTCGGATGCTTCACGGACACCGCAATCGATGTTCGCGCCCGGCGCAGCCCGCGTCGGCAGGTAATCTAGGGGTGGGAACGATGTCCCGCCCTTTCAAGCAGGCAACTTTAGAACTGCAGGCCGCCTTCGCGCGCAGCGTCGGCCAATGCCTTGATGCGCCCGTGATAACGGTAGCCCGAGCGATCGAATGCGATCTTCTCGATGCCCGCTGCCTTGGCGCGCTCGGCAATGGCGCGGCCGACCTTGACGGCGGCATCGACGTTCTTGCCGTTCTTCAGGCCCTCGCGCACATCGGCCTGCATCGTCGATGCAGAGGCGATCACGCTGGAGCCGTCGGCTGTGAACAACTGCGCGGTGAGATGCTGGCCGGTGCGCAGCACCGACAGACGCGGCACGTTGAGCTTGCGAATGTGCGAACGCGTGGATTTTGCACGGCGCAGGCGGGCGATTTTCTTGTCCATGATCTTGCCTCCAGAAGCCGAAAGCGCGGATTACGCCTTCTTTGCCTCTTTGCGAATGATAGTTTCACCGGCGTACTTCACACCCTTGCCCTTGTAGGGCTCCGGCGGACGGAAGCCGCGAATCTTGGCCGCGACTTCGCCGACGCGTTGCTTGTCAGTGCCGCTGACCAGGATTTCGGTCTGCGTGGGCGTGGCGATGGTGATGCCGTCGGGAGTCTTGAACAACACTGGGTGCGAAAAACCCAGCGCCAGGTTCAGATCCTTGCCCTGCATCGTGGCGCGGTAACCGACGCCGACCAGCTCAAGCTTGCGCTCATAGCCTTCGGTGACGCCCTGCACCATATTGGCAAGGATCGCACGCAGCGTTCCGGCCAATGGAATCATCGCGACATCTTCGGTCGACAGCTGTGCGTTGCCGTCTTCAAGCTTGACGTCGATGGACGTTGGCTTGGCGATCGACAACGTGCCCTTCGGACCCTTGACGCTGATGCTGTTGGACTGCACGTTGAGATCGACGCCTTTCGGCATGACGACCGGCTTCTTGGCTACACGAGACATTGGTCTGGCTCCTCGATCAGGCCACGAAGCACAAGACTTCACCGCCGACGCCCTGATGGCGCGCCTGCGAGTCGGTCATGATGCCTTTGGATGTGGAAACGATGGCGATGCCCAGGCCACCGAGCACTTTTGGCAAGGCATCCTTGCCGCGGTACTGGCGCAGGCCCGAACGGGAGAAGCGCTGCAGCTTCTCGATGACCGGACGGCCTTCGTAGTACTTGAGCACGATTTCCAGCTCGGCCTTGCCGCCGCCGAGATCGGTCACGCGCGTGTCGCCGATGTAGCCTTCATCCTTGAGGACGTTGGCAATGGCGACCTTGGTCTTGGACGACGGCATCTTTACCGTCGGCTTGCCAACTGCAGCCGCATTCTTGATGCGGACCAACATGTCGGCGATGGGATCAGTCATGCTCATTTAGATATCACCTGTGAGTAGCACCGATATCCGCTTTCGCGAATAAATAAATTTGGAGCGGATTACCAACTCGCCTTGCGCAGGCCCGGAACGTCGCCGCGCATGGTCGCTTCACGCAGCTTGTTGCGGCCAAGGCCGAACTTGCTGTAGACACCACGCGGACGGCCCGAGAGCGCGCAACGGTTGCGCTGGCGGCTGGGTGAGGAATCACGCGGAAGTTTTTGCAGCTTGATGGCGGCTTCCATCTTTTCTTCGTACGTCGACTTGTCGCTGGAGACGGTCTTCTTCAACGCGTCGCGCTTGGTCGCGTACTTCTTTACCAGCTTGGTCCGCTTGATGTCGCGGTTCACCATCGAAGTCTTGGCCATGATCGTGTCCTCGTCTGTCAGTTACGGAACGGGAAACGGAAGGCTTCGAGCAACGCCTTGGCTTCTTCGTTGGTTTTTGCGGTGGTGGTGATGGCGATGTCCATGCCACGGATCGCGTCGACCTGGTCGAAATCGATTTCCGGGAAGATGATCTGTTCCTTCACGCCCATGTTGAAGTTGCCGCGGCCATCAAACGAACGGCCCGACACCCCACGGAAGTCGCGCACGCGCGGCAGCGAGATGTTGACAAGGCGATCCAGGAACTCGTACATCTTGGCGCGGCGCAAGGTGACCTTCGCGCCGATCGGCCAACCGTCACGGATCTTGAACGACGCCACCGACACCTTTGATTTGGTGGTCACCGGCTTCTGGCCGCTGATCTTGGCCATGTCGGCCACGGCGTTCTCGAGGATCTTCTTGTTGGTCGCCGCCTCGCCCACGCCCATGTTGAGCGTGATCTTGGAGATCTTCGGCACCTGCATGACGTTGGTGTAGCCGAACCGCTTCATCAGCGACGGCACGACCTCTTCTTTGTAGAATTTTTCCAGTCGCGTACTCATCACTTCATCCTCAGACGTCGATCGCTTCGCCGCTGGAGCGAAAAAGACGAATTTTTGTCGGCTTCTCTTCTTTGCTCTTCGCGGGGATGATCTTGTAACTGATGCGGTCACCCTTGCCTGTGGCAGAGTTGAACAACATCACGTTGGAAGCATGAATCGGCGCTTCGCGCTCGATCACTCCGCCAGGCTGGTTGGCCTGCGGGTTCGGCTTGGTGTGGCGCTTGATGATGTTGATGTTGGACACGATGACCTTGTCGCCGGCCACGCGTACCACATCACCCTTCTTGCCCTTGTCCTTGCCGTCGATGACGACCACCTGGTCGCCCTTCTTGATACGGTTCATTTCTGTTCCTTCCGCTCAGAGCACTTCGGGCGCGAGCGAGACGATCTTCATGAACTTCTCGGAACGCAGTTCACGGGTCACTGGCCCGAAAATGCGCGTACCGATCGGTTCCTGCTTGTTGTTGAGCAATACCGCGGCGTTGCCGTCGAAACGGATCAACGAGCCATCGGGGCGACGAACACCTTTACGGGTGCGGACCACGACAGCGTCGTAGACCTCGCCTTTTTTGACTTTGCCGCGCGGAATCGCATCCTTGACCGACACCTTGATGATGTCGCCAATGTGCGCATACCGACGCTTGGAGCCGCCGAGCACCTTGATGCACATCACTTCCTTGGCGCCGGAATTGTCGGCGACGTCGAGATGGCTTTGCATTTGGATCATGACGATGCCTCCTCTTTATTCGGCCGCGTGCGCGACGATTTCGACGACGCGCCAGTTCTTGGTCTTGGACAGCGGCGCACATTCCGCGATGCGCACCAGGTCGCCCTGCTGGCATGCGTTGTCGGCGTCGTGGGCGTGCAGCTTGGTCGAGCGGCGCAGGTACTTGCCGTACAACGCATGCTTGATCTGACGCTCCACGAGTACCGTCACGGTCTTGTCCATCTTGTTGCTGACCACGCGGCCTTCGACCGTGTTCTGCCGGCTTCCAGTGGATGCTTTATCGGTGTTGTCCATGCTCATTCCTTACTGCTTGCCGCCGATCAACCCATTGACGCGCGCGATTTCGCGACGCACCCGACGGGTCTCGTGAGTCTTGGTCAGCTGCCCGGTTGCCGCCTGCATGCGCAGCGAGAACTGCTCTTTCTGCAGGTCCTGCAAATGGCTCTTCAGCTGGTCCGGGGATTGCTTTCGTAATTGCTTGAGTTCCATCAGCGCACCGTTCGTGTCACGAATGTGGTGGTCACCGACAGCTTGGCCGACGCCAGGCGGAATGCCTCGCGTGCGGTCACTTCGTCGACACCTTCAATTTCATAAATCATGCGGCCGGGCTGGATCTGCGCGACCCAGAATTCCACCGGGCCCTTGCCGGAACCCATGCGGACTTCGATCGGCTTCTTGGTGATCGGCTTGTCGGGAAACACGCGGATCCACATCTTGCCACCACGCTTGACATAACGACTGATGGAACGACGCGCGGCTTCGATCTGGCGCGAGGTCAGTTGGCCGAATGCCGTCGACTTCAGCCCGTACTCGCCGAAGCTGACAGCGTTTCCGCTCCACGCCAGACTGTCGTTACGCCCTTTGTGCATCTTGCGGTATTTGGTTCGCTTGGGTTGCAACATGGTTTAGCCCCTCGCCTCGCGATCCCGCGGCGGGCGCGGTGCGCGCGCCGGACGGTCATTGCGATCGTTACGATCACCACGCGGTGAATCGTCCTGTTTTTCCTGGCCGACTTGGCTGAAGTCGAACACTTCACCCTTGTAGACCCAGACCTTGATTCCGATGATGCCGTAAGTGGTTTTCGCTTCGGCAAAACCGTAATCGATATCGGCGCGCAACGTGTGCAACGGCACGCGGCCCTCGCGGTACCACTCCGAACGGGCGATTTCCGCGCCATTCAAGCGGCCACCGACATTGACCTTGATGCCCAGCGCGCCCAGGCGCATCGCGTTGCCGACGGCGCGCTTCATCGCGCGACGGAACATGATGCGGCGCTCGAGCTGCTGTGCGATCGACTCGGCTACCAGCTGCGCATCAAGCTCGGGCTTTCGTACTTCGGTGACGTTGATGTGCGCGGGGACGCCCATCAGGTCGCTCACTTCCTTGCGCAGCTTCTCGATGTCCTCACCGCGCTTACCGATCACCACGCCCGGGCGGGCGGTGTGGATCGTCACGCGCGCGGTGTTGGCCGGCCGCTCGATCAGAATCTTGGAGATACCGGCCTGCGCGAGTTTCTTGCGCAACATCTCGCGGACCTTGAGGTCTGCGATCAGGTACTGGGGGTATTTCTTCTTGCCGGCGAACCACTTTGAATTCCAGTCCTTGGAGATACCAAGGCGGATGCCGATTGGATGAACTTTATGACCCATCGTGTTTTCCTTGTCGGCCTTACTTGCCAGCACTCTCAACCACAGTGATGTGGCTGGTGCGCTTGACGATGCGGGTGCCACGGCCCTTGGCGCGCGCCATGAAGCGCTTCAGCGAGGGACCTTCGTCGACCATGATGGTCTTGACCTTGAGCTCGTCGGCGTCGGCGCCGACATTGTTTTCGGCATTGGAAACCGCCGACCACAACAGCTTGTGGATCATGTGTGCCGCCTTCTTGTCGCTGAACTGCAACAAGGCGAGCGCACGTGCCGCCGGCAGGCCACGGACCTGGTCTGCGACCAGACGCGCCTTCTGCGGAGAGATGCGCGCGGTGCGCAAAATAGCTTTCGCTTCCATCGTCATCTCCATTACTTCCGGGCGTCGGCTTTCTTGTCGCCGCCATGACCCTTAAACACGCGGGTCAGTGCGAACTCACCAAGCTTGTGGCCCACCATGTTCTCGTTGACCAGCACCGGGATGTGGTTCTTGCCGTTGTGCACGGCGATGGTGAAACCCACCATTTCCGGCAGGATCATCGAACGACGCGACCAGGTCTTGATCGGCTTCTTGTTGTTGGCCGCGGCTTCCACCTTCTTGATCAGATGGTGGTCGACGAACGGGCCTTTCTTGAGTGAACGTGCCATGCCCGATTAGCTCCTGCGATCGCGCACGATGAACTGCTGCGTGCGCTTGTTCTTGCGTGTCTTGTAACCCTTGGTCGGCACGCCCCACGGCGTGACCGGATGCGGGTTGCCTTGGCCAGCCTTGGCTTCGCCACCACCGTGCGGGTGATCGACCGGGTTCATCGCCGCACCGCGGACGGTCGGCTTGATGCCCAGCCAGCGTTTGGCGCCGGCCTTGCCCAGTTTTTCCAGATTGTGTTCGACGTTGCCCACTTCACCGACGGTGGCGCGGCATTCAACCGGCACTTTGCGCATTTCGCCCGAGCGCAAGCGCAACGTGGCGTAACCCTGCTCGCGCGCAATCAACTGCACACCGGCGCCCGCAGCGCGTGCGATCTGCGCGCCCTTGCCCGGCTTCATCTCGATGCAATGCACGGTAGTGCCCACCGGAATGTTGCGCAGCGGCAGCGTATTTCCGGCGCGGATCGGAGCGCTTTCGCCTGCGATCACCTGATCACCGGCCTTCAGGCCCTTCGGCGCGATGATGTAACGACGCTCGCCATCGACATAGCACAACAACGCGATGTGTGCAGTGCGGTTGGGGTCGTATTCGATCCGCTCCACGCGCGCCGGGATGATCTCCTTGTCGCGCTTGAAGTCGATGATGCGGTAGTGCTGCTTGTGGCCGCCACCAATATGGCGCGTGGTGATGCGGCCATGGTGGTTACGGCCACCGGTATTGCTTTTCTTTTCGATCAGCGCAGCGTGCGGCGCACCCTTGTGCAAGTCCGGCGTCACCACGCGGACCATCGCGCGACGGCCGGGCGAGGTAGGTTTGAATGTCATCAATGCCATGGATCTGTCCTCAGGCCTTGGTCGTCACGTCGATCGACTGGCCATCGGCCAGCTTCACGTACGCCTTGCGCCAATCACCACGATTGCCGCCGCGGAAGCGAAACGTCTTGTTCTTGCCTTTCACGTTCAGCACGTTGACCGCCTCGACCTTGACGTCGAAGATTTTCTCGATCGCCGCCTTGACGTCGGCCTTGGTGGCGTCTTTCGCAACTTCAAAGACGTACTGGTTGGAAATTTCCTGCAGGCGGGCAGTCTTTTCAGACACGCGCGGCGCACGGATCACGTTGTAGACGTTGGCGTTGCTCATGCCAGCCACTCCTCGATCTTCTTGACCGCATCGGTGGTCATCACCACCGAGTCGGAACCGACCAGCGCCACCGGATCCAGGCCCTGCACATCACGCACTTCCACATATGGCAAGTTGCGCGCTGCGAGGTAGAGATGCTCGCTGGCTTCTTCGGTGACCAGCAGCGGACGACGTCCGACCGACAGGTCCTTGAGCTTGGCGATCATGCCCTTGGTCTTAGGCGAATCGATGTCGAACGAATCGACCACCATCAGGCGATCCTGGCGGTTCAATTCCGAAAGAATCGCGGCGATGGCCGCGCGATACATCTTGCGGTTGACCTTTTGGGCGAAGCTGCGTGGCTTCGCGGCGAAGGTCACGCCACCACCGACAAAGATCGGTGCGGTCAGTGCGCCATGACGCGCGCCGCCGCCCTTCTGCTTCTTGGACTTCTTGGTGGTGCCGCTGACTTCCGAGCGCGTCTTCTGCGCCTTGGTACCGGCACGGCCAGCATTGCGATAGGCAACGACCACTTGGTGCACGAGGTCGTGGCTGAACTCACGCCCGAAGATTGCCTCGGACACAGACAGCGTCTTGTCGCTGGCCTTGCCGTTGCTGGTATGAATGGCGAGTTCCATCGTCATGCTCCCTTGCTTGCCGGACGCACGATCACGTCGCCGCCCGGAGCGCCTGGCACGGCACCCTTGATCGCGATCAGGCCGCGCTCGGCGTCGACCTTGACCACTTGCAGGTTTTGCGTGCTCTGTTGGACCGAGCCCATGTGGCCGGACATTTTCTTGCCGGGAAACACGCGACCCGGCGTCTGGCGCTGACCGATGGAGCCCGGCGAGCGGTGCGACAGCGAGTTACCGTGGGTGGCGTCGCCCATCTTGAAATTCCAGCGCTTGATCGTGCCCTGGAATCCCTTGCCCTTGGTGACGCCCTGCACGTCGACGATCTGACCGACTTCGAAGATGTCGGCCTTGATCTCGCCACCCACTTCAAAGTCGCCGATCTTGTCGTCGGCAATGCGGAATTCCCACAAGCCACGGCCGGCATCGACCTTAGACTTGGCGAAATGACCTGCGCCCGCTTTATTGATCAGCGCTGCACGGCGTACGCCGGTGGTGACCTGGACAGCGCTGTAACCATCGCCATCAGTGGTCTTGATCTGGGTGATGCGGTTGGGAGTCGCCTCGATCAGCGTCACCGGCACGGACTTGCCGTCTTCGGTGAACATGCGGCTCATGCCGGCCTTGCGACCAACGATGCCCAACGAATATTTCTTCGTCGCCATAGTCTTAGCCTCAGGTCAGCTTGATTTGCACGTCGACGCCAGCCGCGAGTTCGAGCTTCATCAGCGCGTCCACGGTCTTGTCGTTGGGGTCGACGATATCGAGCACGCGCTTGTGCGTGCGGGTCTCGTATTGATCGCGAGCGTCCTTGTCGACGTGCGGCGAAACGAGAATGGTGTAGCGCTCAATCTTGGTCGGCAGCGGGATCGGGCCGCGCACTTGCGCGCCGGTCCGCTTTGCCGTCTCAACGATTTCGCTGGCCGAGCGGTCGATCAGACGATGATCGTACGCCTTGAGCCGAATCCGGATCTTTTGGTCCGCCATGACGGAAATTCCTTCGTTAAAGAGCGTCAGGTCCAGCGGCTAGGTGCGCCGGACCCCTGAATCACTGACTTTCCGGGAAAAGATGCTGCGGATTCCCGGGAGTATCCTTACGAAAAGCTGGGCGGGCCGGTTACCCGGTCCGCCCAGACGGAGAAGTATAAAGGGCGTACATCAGGCTCGTCAACAGCGAATTCACGCTGAAACGAGATATGTCACGCCGCATCTTCCCTGTCTGGCGAATACGAGGCGCCTCATGCCCCTCATTTCGCTGGTAACGCGGCCGCAACCCAGCGGCGACCGCGCGATACAACAGTAAACCTGACTTATTTGATGATCTTGGCCACCACGCCGGCGCCGACGGTACGGCCGCCTTCGCGGATCGCAAAGCGCAGCCCTTCGTCCATCGCCACCGGGTTGATCAGCGTCACCACCATCTTCACGTTGTCGCCCGGCATCACCATCTCCACACCCTCGGGCAGCTCGCAGGCGCCGGTGATGTCGGTGGTGCGGAAGTAGAACTGCGGACGGTAGCCCTTGAAGAACGGCGTGTGACGGCCGCCTTCGTCCTTGCTCAGCACATACACCTCCGCCTCGAACTCGGTGTGCGGCTTGATGCTACCCGGCTTGCACAACACCTGCCCACGCTCGACGTCATCGCGCTTGGTGCCGCGCAGCAGCAGGCCGGCGTTATCCCCGGCCTGACCCTGGTCCAGCAGCTTGCGGAACATCTCCACGCCCGTGACCACGGTCTTCTGCGTGTCGCGGATGCCGACGATCTCGATTTCCTCGCCCACCTTGACCACGCCGCGCTCGATCCGGCCGGTCACCACCGTGCCGCGGCCGGAGATGCTGAACACGTCTTCCACCGGCATCAGGAATGCCTTGTCGATGTCGCGCTCGGGCTGCGGAATGTAGGTGTCCAGCGCCTCCACCAGCCGCATGATCGACGGCACGCCAATCTCGCTCTGGTCACCTTCCAGCGCCTTCAGCGCCGAACCGGTGATGATCGGGGTGTCGTCGCCCGGGAACTCGTACTTCTCCAGCAGCTCGCGCACTTCCATCTCCACCAGCTCCAGCAGCTCGGCGTCGTCCACCATGTCGGCCTTGTTCAGGTAGACCACGATGTACGGCACACCCACCTGGCGCGCCAGCAGGATGTGCTCGCGGGTCTGCGGCATCGGGCCATCGGCCGCGCTGCACACCAGGATCGCGCCGTCCATCTGCGCCGCGCCCGTGATCATGTTCTTGACGTAGTCGGCGTGGCCCGGGCAATCGACGTGCGCGTAGTGGCGGTTGGCCGATTCGTACTCGACGTGCGCCGTCGAAATGGTGATGCCGCGCGCCTTCTCTTCGGGCGCCGCGTCGATCTGGTCGTACGCCTTGTATTCGCCGCCAAACAGCTCCGCGCCAATCTTGGTCAGCGCCGCCGTCAGCGTCGTCTTGCCATGATCTACGTGGCCAATCGTACCCACGTTCACGTGCGGCTTGGTCCGCTCGAATTTACCCTTAGCCATGACTGTCTACCTTGAGTTGATGTCTGGATGTCTGATACGAAAAGCATAAAGGACTTGCCGCGGGTGACACGAATAAAAAACAAGAATTGATTTGTCTACTCGTGTTGATCCGCGAAATCCGCGGCAAATCGCTCTTAGTTCTTCTTGATGACCGATTCGGCGATGTTGTTCGGCGCTTCGGCGTAGTGATCGAATTCCATGGTGAACGTGGCACGGCCCTGCGACATCGAACGCAGCGATGTCGCGTAACCGAACATCTCGCCCAGCGGAACCTGCGCGCTGATGACCTTGCCGCCCGGACTGTCGTCCTGGCCCTGCAGGATGCCGCGGCGGCGACTGACATCGCCCATCACGTCACCGAGGTAATCCTCTGGCGTCACGATTTCGATTTTCATCATCGGCTCGAGCAGCACCGGGCTGGCCTTGTTGAAGCCCTCCTTGAAGCCCATCGAGCCGGCGATCTTGAACGCCATTTCCGACGAGTCGACGTCGTGATACGAACCGTCGATCAGTCGGACCTTGACGTCGACGATCGGGTAGCCGGCCATGACGCCATTGGCGACGGCTTCCTGGATGCCCTTGTCGACCGCCGGGATATATTCCTTCGGGATCACGCCGCCGACGATCGCGTTCTCGAATTCGTAGCCCTTGCCGCGTTCCTGCGGTTCGAGTTCCAGCCAGACGTGGCCGTACTGGCCCTTGCCGCCGGACTGACGCACGAACTTGCCTTCGACCTTGACCGCCTTGCGAATGGTTTCGCGATACGCAACTTGTGGCTTGCCGACGTTGGCTTCGACATTGAATTCGCGCTTCATGCGGTCAACGAGGATTTCCAGATGCAGCTCGCCCATGCCGGAGATGATGGTCTGGCCGGACTCTTCGTCGGTACGCACGCGGAACGACGGGTCCTCCTGCGCCAATCGGCCCAGGGCCACGCCCATTTTTTCCTGATCCGACTTGGTCTTGGGCTCCACCGCCATCGAGATGACCGGCTCCGGGAAAATCATACGCTCAAGCGTGATGACGTGGTCTTGTGAGCACAACGTGTCGCCGGTGGTGACGTCCTTGAGGCCGACTGCTGCGGCGATGTCGCCTGCGCAGACTTCCTTGATCTCTTCGCGGTTGTTGGCGTGCATCTGCAGGATGCGGCCGACGCGCTCTTTCTTCGACTTGACCGGATTGAACACGGCGTCACCGGACTTGAGCGTGCCCGAATAGACGCGGAAAAACGTCAGCGAACCGACGAACGGGTCGGTCATGATCTTGAACGCGAGCGCGGCGAATGGCTCGCTGTCCAGCGCATTACGGGTGTCTTCCTTCTCGTCGTCGTCGATGCCCTTGACCGGCGGGCGATCGGACGGCGATGGCAGCAACTGGATGACCGCATCAAGCATGGCCTGCACGCCCTTGTTCTTGAACGCGGTGCCGCACAACACGGGAATGACTTCGACCTTCAGCGTGCGCTCGCGGATGCCGGCGACGATCTCGGCTTCGGACAGCTCACCTTCGTTGAGGTACTTGTCCATCAACTCTTCGGACGCTTCGGCCGCGGCCTCGACCATGAAGCTGCGGGCGGCCGTGCATTTGTCGACCAGGTTGGCGGGAATCTCGATGTATTCGAACTTGGTGCCCTGCGAGGCGACATCCCAGTGGATCGCCTTCATCTTGATCAGGTCAACCACGCCTTCGAAGCCTTCCTCGGCGCCGATCGGCACCTGCATCGGTACCGGATAGGCGCCAAGACGCGTCTTCAACTGCTCGACGACCTTGTCGAAATCCGCGCCGGTGCGGTCCATCTTGTTGACGAACGCAAGACGCGGCACGGAATACTTGTTGGCCTGGCGCCACACGGTCTCGGACTGCGGCTGCACGCCGCCCACGGCGCACAACACGAACACCGCGCCGTCAAGCACGCGCAGGGAGCGTTCGACTTCGATGGTGAAGTCGACGTGGCCCGGGGTGTCGATGATGTTGAAGCGGTGCTGCGGCAGGGAGCTGTCCATGCCACTCCAGAACGCCGTGGTTGCCGCCGACGTGATGGTGATGCCGCGCTCCTGTTCCTGCTCCATCCAGTCCATCGTCGCGGCACCTTCGTGCACTTCGCCGATCTTGTGGTTGACGCCTGTGTAAAACAGGATGCGTTCGGTCGTGGTCGTCTTGCCGGCATCGATGTGGGCCATGATGCCGAAGTTGCGATAGCGGTCGATGGGAGTCGTACGGGCCACGGCAATCTCTCGTGATATTGACCTGGTGACCAGGCCTGATATGGGCGGACGCCGCCATGAGGCGGCTCCGGAATGTGTTGATGCGACGAAGCATGGCTTCGTCGCTTGCGGCATTTGTGACTGGCTGACCGCGAGAGCCGCGTGGGCACCGTCGCCGACGCCCCGCGGCACACGTTCGTGTGCCACCAGGAGTTACATCACCAACGGAAGTGGGCGAATGCCTTGTTCGCTTCCGCCATGCGGTGTGTTTCTTCGCGCTTCTTGACGGCGCCACCACGGTTTTCGGAGGCATCGACCAATTCGGCTGCGAGCTTGCGCGGCATGCTGTTCTCGCCACGCTTGCGCGCGGATTCGATCAGCCAGCGCATCGCCAGCGCCATGCGACGGGAGGCGCGCACTTCGACCGGTACCTGATAGGTGGCACCACCGACGCGGCGCGACTTGACTTCGACCGACGGCGAGATATTGCCCAGCGCCTTCTCGACCACTTCCAGGGCGTTGTTGTTTTTCTCACCGATCACGTCCATCGCGCCATACACGATCTTCTCGGCGACGGACTTCTTGCCGCTGTACATGACCATGTTGATGAAGCGGGCGATCATCTCGCTGCCATGCTTGGGATCGGGCAGGACATTACGCTGTGGGGCTGAACCTTTACGCGACATATCGAATACTCAGTTGCTAGTTCGTTTGTTCGTGGTTGACGGCCCGGCTCGATTGCTCAATGCCATCGACCGCCATCGACTGATCAGGACTTCGGGCGCTTGGTGCCGTACTTGGAGCGGCTCTGACGGCGCTTGGCAACACCGGCGGCATCGAGTGAGCCACGCACGGTGTGATAACGCACGCCGGGCAGGTCCTTGACGCGGCCACCGCGGATCAGTACCACCGAGTGCTCTTGCAGGTTGTGGCCTTCGCCGCCGATGTACGAAATGACTTCGTAACCGTTGGTCAAACGTACCTTGGCCACCTTGCGCAGCGCCGAGTTCGGCTTCTTGGGGGTAGTGGTGTAGACGCGCGTGCAAACGCCGCGACGCTGCGGGCAGTTGGCCAGCGCCGGCGACGTGCTCTTGTACGTTTCCGGGTTTCGCGGCTTGCGGACCAGTTGGTTGATTGTTGCCATCGTGTTCGATTCTTCAGATTGAAGGCCCGGGGCCTTGTGTACGGATACGTGGACGAGCCACCTAAAAAATGAAAATCAGGCCGATAAATGCAGTTTCGGCCCGACAGGACCAAAAAGTATAGCGGGCGTTGCACGTTTCCGTCAACGCAAACCATCAGCACGTTCCCGCCCTCCTGGGCCGAACACGAGGCGCATCCTGCGCCTCATTTCGGGGTCTGGGACAGCCATGAGGCCGCCGGATACGACTCTCAGCTCGCGCTGGACTCCTCGCCCGCATCAGCGGTCTCGGCCGTTTCACCGCTTGCCGTGCTGCTGTCCCCGGTCAATGCGTCCATCTCGGCCGCAGTCAACCCGGCGGCATTGCGACGGCGCTGGGTGTGATACGCCAAACCGGTGCCGGCCGGGATCAGGCGGCCGACGATGACGTTTTCCTTGAGGCCGCGCAGGCCATCACGGGTGCCGCGAACGGCCGCCTCGGTCAGCACGCGGGTGGTCTCCTGGAACGACGCCGCCGAGATGAACGACTCGGTCGCCAGCGAGGCCTTGGTGATGCCCAGCAGAACCGGATCGTACTTCGCGGTCAGTTCGTTGCGGCCCTCGACCTTGATGTTCTCCTCTAGCACGCGCTGGCGCTCGGCCTGCTCGCCGTGCAGGTACTTGCTGTCGCCCTGGTCGGTGATTTCGACCTTGCGCAGCATCTGCCGGATGATCACCTCGATGTGCTTGTCGTTGATCTTGACGCCCTGCAGGCGGTACACGTCCTGGATTTCCTTGACCAAGTACGAGGCCAGCGGTTCGACGCCGAGCAGACGCAGGATGTCCTGCGGAGTCGGCTCGCCGTCCACCACGGTCTCGCCCTTCTCGACGTGCTCGCCTTCGAACACGATGATCTGGCGGTACTTGGGGATCAGTTCTTCGTGATCGTTGCCGTCCGGATCCTTGATGATCAGGCGCTGCTTGCCCTTGGTGTCCTTGCCGAAGCTGACGATGCCGGAGATCTCGGCGAGGATCGCCGGGTCCTTGGGCTTGCGCGCTTCGAACAGGTCGGCCACGCGCGGCAGACCACCGGTGATGTCGCGGGTCTTGGAGGCTTCCTGCGGGATCTTGGCGACGACATCGCCCACGCCCACCGGCGCGCCATCCTGCAGGTTGACGATCGAGCGCGGTGGCAGCAGGTACTGCGCGGGCAGATCGGTACCCGGGATGTTGAGGTCCTTGCCGGCCTTGTCGACGATGCGCACGATCGGACGCAGGTCCTTGCCCTGCGTGCCGCGACGCTTGGGATCGGTGATCTCGCGCGACGCCAGTCCGGTGAGATCATCGGTCTTCTCGATCACGGTCACGCCATCGATGAAGTCGTAGAACCGCATGAAACCGGCAACTTCCGACACGATCGGATGGTTATGCGGATCCCAGTTGGCGATGCCCTGGCCGGCCTTGAGCTTGGCGCCATCCTTGACGGTGATCGTTGCGCCGTAGGGCAGCTTGTAGCGCTCACGCTCGCGGCCATGGTCGTCGAGGACCGACAATTCGCCGGAACGCGACACTGCAACCAGGCTTCCGCTGGCATGCGAGACGGTCTTCAAATTGTTGAACTTGATCGAGCCGGTGGTCTTGACCGTGACGTTGTCGATGGCCGCAGCACGCGATGCCGCGCCACCGATATGGAACGTCCGCATGGTCAACTGCGTGCCGGGTTCGCCGATGGACTGCGCGGCGACCACGCCGACGGCCTCGCCATGATTTACAAGGTGGCCACGGCCCAGGTCGCGGCCGTAGCAATGCGCGCAGACGCCGAAGGACGAGGCGCAGGTGATCGTCGAACGTACCTTGATCACTTGCACGCTGGCGTCTTCGAGTTTCTGCACCCAGGCTTCGTCGAGCAGGGTGTTGCGGGTCACTATCGGATCTTCATCGTTGCCCGGCAGGTAAACATCTTCGGCCACGACCCGGCCCAGCACCCGCTCGCGCAACGGTTCGACCACATCGCCGCCTTCGACGATCGGCGTCATCATCAGGCCTTGGGTCGTACCGCAATCGGTTTCGTTGATGACCACGTCCTGCGCCACGTCGACCAGGCGACGGGTCAGGTAACCGGAGTTCGCGGTCTTCAGCGCGGTATCAGCCAGGCCCTTGCGCGCGCCGTGGGTGGAGATGAAGTACTGCAGGACGTTGAGGCCCTCGCGGAAGTTCGCGGTGATCGGCGTCTCGATGATCGAGCCGTCCGGCTTGGCCATCAGGCCGCGCATGCCGGCCAGCTGGCGGATCTGCGCCTGCGAA
>JAJAYW010000166.1 GCA_026786005.1 Lysobacter sp.
AATTTTTTTTAATTTTTTTAACCCGCCCGGGGCGCTTTTGCGGTGAGGTGGCCCGGTTTTTTTGGCTTTGCCCCCAATAGCCGGGTAGCTTCCTCCGCTCTGCAAAGTGCACGCGCGCCTGGCTCAGGATCGTAGCCCGGATAAGCGCAGCGTATCCGGGGCTTTTCGTGACGTGACGAAAAGTCCCGGGTGCGGCCTGCGACCTTACCCGGGCTACGCTCCGGATCGATGCGCGGCCACGGATACTGGTGCGTGGAGTTCGCAGGCACTTCTCGCGATTCGCAGACAACGCAGCGACCGGTTAAAAAATCGTTGCACGCGTCCCTGTTGTGGATGCGGTCAACCGATTTCCATCACGGACGTTGGCCCTTGGATGACTAGAATTGCCTTTCCCCACAAAGACGCAGGTTGCTGATGTTGCTTAGTCGTCTGGCCCGCGCGACCTGTCTGCTGCTTGTGGTTGCATCGATCACCGCGTGTGGAAAAAAAGAGACCGAGGCCAAAGGCCCGCGGGGCGGCGATCGCCCGATCCCGGTCACCACGCAGGTCCTGCGCCTGCAGCCATGGTCCGACACGATCCTCGCGCTCGGCACCGCCAAGGCGCATGAGTCGGTGACCGTGACCGCGAAGGTCAGCGAGACCGTGCAGCGCGTGCATTTCGACAGCGGCGATATCGTCGCGCGCGGCGCGCCGTTGATCACCTTGAGCGGGCAGCAGCAGCAGGCGTCGCTTACCGAAGCGCAGGCCGCTGCCAATGAGGCCAATCGCCTGTTCCGTCGCCAGAGTGAACTCGCCGATCAGCAGCTGATCGCGCGGGCATCGCTGGACACGCAACGTGCCACGCGCGATGTCGCGTTGGCGCGCGTGGCGCAGGTGCGTGCCGAGATCGGCGACCGCACCATCCGTGCGCCGTTCGCCGGTGTGCTCGGTCTGCGCCAGGTCAGTCCCGGGTCGCTGGTGACGCCCGGAACCGCGATCGCGACGCTCGATGATGTGTCGCGCGTCTATGTCGATTTTCCCGTACCCGAAGCGCAACTCGCCAACCTCGCGGTTGGGCAAGCGTTGAACGCGCGCAGCACGGCGTATCCGGAGCGCATTTTCGATGGCCTCGTCAGCACCATCGATGCGCGTATCGATGCGGCGACCCGCGCGGTCACGGTGCGCGGCGATTTCCCCAATCCCGATCGCGCGCTCCGCCCCGGCATGTTGCTGCAAGTGCAGTTGTCGCGCCCCGAACGCCAGGCGCTGGTGGTCCCCGAGATCGCGCTGGTGCAGACCGGACGCGACACCTCCGTGTTCCGCGTCAAGTCCGATGGCAGCGTCGAACAGGTCAAGGTGGACATCGTCGGACGCACCTTCGGCAAGGTCGAGGTGAGCGGTGGTCTGAAGGCTGGCGACCGGATCGTGGTCGACGGTACCGGCAAGTTGCGCGAAGGCGCCAAGGTGGTCGAAGGGGGTGTGACGCCGGACCGGCCTGCAGCCGCAAAACCGGCGCAAGGCTGACGCACGATGAAGCTCTCAAATCTCTCGATCCAGCGTCCAGTGCTCGCGGTCGTGATGAGCCTGATGCTGATCGTGCTAGGGGTCATGTCGTTCAGCCGCCTGACCTTGCGTGAACTGCCGGCGATCGATCCGCCCATCGTGTCGGTCTCGGTCAACTACACCGGCGCGTCGGCGGGCGTGGTCGAAACCCGCATCACGCAGGTGTTGGAGGATGCGCTGTCGGGTATCGAGGGCGTCGCCACGATCGAATCGCGCAGCGCCAACGGGCGCTCCAACATCAGCATCGAGTTCAACCTCACGCGCGACATCGAAGCGGCCGCCAACGATGTGCGCGATGCGGTCAGCCGCGTGGTCGGCCGCCTGCCGCAGGAAGCCGATCCGCCGCAGATCGCCAAGGTCGAGAGCGATGCCGAGGTCATCATCTGGCTCAACATGAGCTCCAGCGCGATGGACACGCTGCAGCTCAGCGACTACGCCGAGCGTTATGTCGTCGATCGCCTCTCGAGCATCGACGGCGTCGCGCAGGTCAACATCGGCGGCCAGCAGCGGTACGCGATGCGGATCTGGCTGGACCGCGACCAGCTGGCGGCGCGTAGCCTCGCAGTCAGCGATGTCGAAAATGCACTCTCCAGCGAGAACGTCGAACCGCCGGCCGGGCGCATCGAATCCGCCGACCGCGACTTCACGTTGAGGGTCACGCGCAACTACGAGAACGCCGAGGATTTCGCCCAGATTCCCCTCGGCAAGGGCGCCGGTGGCTACGTCGTGCGCCTGGGCGACGTGGCGAAGGTCGAACTCGCGTCAGCCGAGCGCCGCGCTTATTTCCGCAGCAACGGCCAACCCAACGTCGGCCTCGGCATCGTCAGGATCTCGACCGCCAACAGCCTGGATGTCGCGCGCGCGGTCCGCGCCGAGGCGGCGCGCATCAAGCCGACGCTGCCCGAGGGGATGGACATCTTCGTGGCGTTCGATACCACGACCTTCATCGATGCGGCGGTGACGCGCGTGTACGAAACGCTGGCCGAGGGCATCGTGCTGGTGCTGCTGGTGATCTGGCTGTTCCTCGGCAGTTTGCGCGCCGCGCTGATCCCCGCGGTCACCGTGCCCGTGTGCCTCATTGCCGCGTTCATCGCGCTCTACGCCTTCGGCTTCTCGATCAACCTGCTGACATTGCTGGCGCTGGTGCTGTGCATCGGGCTGGTGGTCGACGATGCCATCGTGGTGGTGGAAAACATCCAGCGCCGCGTCGACCTCGGCGAGCCCGCGCTGGTGGCGGCCAAGCGCGGCACGGCGCAGGTGGCGTTCGCGGTGATCGCGACCACGGCGGTGTTGATTGCGGTGTTCCTGCCGGTCGGTTTCCTCGAAGGCAACACCGGCCGATTGTTTCGCGAACTCTCTGTGGCGCTCGCCGCCGCCGTCGCCATCTCCGCGTTCGTCGCATTGACGCTGACGCCGATGATGTCGTCGAAACTACTCAAGTCCCATGCCATCGAGAAGCCGAACCGGTTCCAAGGCTGGGTCAATCGCAACTTCGACCGGGTCGGCGCGCGTTACCGGAGTCTTCTTGAAAAATCCGTGCACCGGTCCTGGCTGTTTGGCGGAGTAATGATCGCGTCGGTCGTGGCGGCGATCGGGTTGTTCCAGATCATTCCATCCGAACTGGCGCCTGCCGAGGACCGGGGGTCATTTCAGATCATCATCGATGGCCCCGAAGGCGCGGGCTTCGACTACACCGTCAAGCAGGTGCAGGAAGTCGAGAAGATCGTGGCGCCGCTGACCGGAAACGGCCAGCCGATCCTGCGCGCCAACCCCCGCGTGCCGGGCAACTTCGGCGGCGGCGAGGACATGCACACCGGCCGCGTCAGCGTGTTCCTGCAGGATTGGGACAAGCGCGACGCCACCACTGCCGACGTGGCGGCGCAGCTGCAGGGCGAACTCGGAAAACTCACCGGGGTGCGCGCGCGTACGCAGGTCGGCGGCGGCCTGGTGCGCACGCGCGGGCAACCGTTCCAGCTGGTGCTCGGCGGACCCGAATACGCCGAGATCGCACAGTGGCGCGACAAGGTGCTGGCGCGGATGCAGGACAATCCCGGGCTGGTGGGCGCGGATTCGGACTATAAGGAAACCCGTCCGCAGATGCGGGTTGATGTCGACCGTTCGCGCGCCGCTGACCTCGGCGTGCCGGTCAGCGAAATTGGTAGAGCGCTGGAAACGATGATGGGCTCGCGCCGCGTCACCACTTTCGTCGACAACGGCGAGGAGTACGACGTCATCGTCCAGGCAGACCGCGCCGCCCGCGCCAGCCCGGACGATCTGGCCGCGATCCAGGTACGCGCAAGCAATGGTGCGCTGGTGCCGCTGTCGAACCTCGTCACCCTCAGCGAGATCGCGGAACCCGGCACGCTCAACCGCTTCAACCGCCTGCGTGCGATCACTATTTCCGCCGGCCTGGCGCCGGGTTATCCGCTGGGCGAGGCAATTGCGTGGACGCAGCAGGTGATCGATGAGGAGTTGCCCGAATACGCGCAGATCGACTGGAAGGGCGAATCGCGCGAGTTCCAGGCCGCCGGCGGCGCCGTGTTGCTGACCTTCGCGCTGGCGCTGATGATCGTCTACCTCGTGCTCGCCGCGCAGTTCGAGAGCTTCATCCATCCGCTCGGCATCATGCTCGCGGTGCCGCTGGGCGTGCTGGGTGCGATGCTGGGTCTGTGGCTCACCGGCAACACGATGAACCTCTTCAGCCAGATCGGTATCGTCATGCTGGTCGGCCTGGCGGCGAAGAACGGCATCCTCATCGTCGAGTTCGCCAACCAGCTGCGCGACGACGGCCGCTCGATCCACGAGGCGATCATCGAATCGTGCGCCGTGCGCCTGCGCCCGATCCTGATGACGTCGATCGCCACGATCATGGGGGCGCTGCCGCTGGTGCTGGCCGGCGGCCCCGGTTCCGCCAGCCGCGCCACCATCGGCATCGTGGTGATCTTCGGCGTGGCGTTCTCCACGCTGCTGTCGCTGTTCGTGGTGCCTGCGTTCTACACCTTGCTCGCGCCGTTCACGCATTCGCCCGAAGCTTTGGCGCACGAGATGCAGAAGCTCGAAGACGAGACGCCGCAGGTGCAAGGGCACGCGTGACCAGCGGTGCATCCAGCGCGCGATTGCGTCGTCCCGGTAACGTCTCTGTCGTGCCGCGGGGATGCTCCACCAGGTCGAGTGGCATTGATGGCCCAACGGCCGCTACCCGTGCCGCGAAAAGCGCTTGCGGATGCCCGATGCGACGCAGGCTCGCGGCTGGCGCGCGGCAAGACTGGCGGAAAAAGCGTCAGCGCCAGCGTGGGTCGCGGCGCTCATGGCGCGCGATGCGCCGGGGTTGCGGCTTTGCCGGCTCGATCCGGCGTGCGGGCGTGCATCGCTTGGCGCTTTTTCCGCCGGCTATGCGGTGCAAAGCGCCGGCGGAGGCGCGGATCGGCACTGCGCAACCGCTGAAAGCGGTGCGAGAGCGGCTTTTTGGGCGAATGCCGCGTGGCCAAGGCGTCCACGATGTCGTGGATGCGATCATGTCCACATGGCTTTCGAGGACGACATGAAAAAACCACCGCAGGCGCCGATGCAGGATTCGCCATGGGGAAAGCGCAACCGCGCGGCTCCCGCATATCCCCAGCATGCGCCGGAATCCGTCGAGTCCGCTGCGCCGCCACTGGTCAAGCGCGAACTGCGGCTTTATGGACTCAATGCGGTCCGCGCCGTGTTCGCGCGCAGGCCTGAAGCCATACGCAAGCTCTACCTTGCCGAAGCGCGCATTCCGCAAGTGCAACCCTTGCTGCAATGGTGCGTGGCCAACCGCGTTGGTTATCGCGTAGTGGACGACGCCGACCTGCAAAAACTCGCGGCCAGTTCGCATCACGAAGGCGTGGTTGCGGATGTGTTGCGCGAGGAGCTGCAACCGCTCACCACCTGGTTGCGCGATCTTGCGCCGGGCCCACATGCCGCGTTATGGCTCGACGGCATCGGCAATCCGCACAACTTCGGCGCAATCCTGCGCTCAGCCGCGCACTTCGGCGTGTCGGCGATCCTGTTGCCGAAACATTCGACGCTGGCGTTGTCCGGCGCGGCGGCGCGTGTCGCCGAAGGCGGCGCGGAGGTCACGCCGTTCGTGCGGCTCGGGCGCGACGACAACGCCATCGCGCAATTGCGCGGCGCGGGTTTCAAGCTGGCGGCAACCGTGGTGAAGCAGGGCAGCGCGTTGTTCAAATGTGATCTGCCGCAACGGCTGGTGTACGTGCTGGGCGCGGAAGGCGAGGGCATCGATCCGGCATTGGCGGCGACCTGCGATCTGCGCCTGTCGATTCCCGGCAGCGGCGCGGTCGAAAGCTTGAACGTCGCGGCCGCGACCGCGGTATTCCTGTCCGAATGGCGTCGCCGGCAGTGACATGGCGTTTGCGCGGCTTCGGCAGTCTTGCCGAATGGGAACGCGAGCGCATTGAACACGGCGACCGCATCAATGACGAATGGCAGCAACTCGCCGAACTTCGCAACGGCTTGACCGCGCAAGGCGTGCGCGGCCATTGCCCGGTGTGCGCGGCGGAAAGTCGCTTCGTTTGCCCCGAAGTGGATCAGGGCGCGCAGGTGTCCTTTCGAGAATCCCTGTTGTGCGAAACCTGTTGCAGCAATGCCCGGCAACGCGCCGCCGCCGCCGTGTTGTTCGACGCCATTGATCCGCAGCGTTGCACGGCGTATCTCACCGAGCAGACCAGCCACTTCTACCTGTACCTGGGACTCCGGCTGAAGAAACTGATCGGCAGCGAGTTCATCGCCTCGTTGCAGCAAAGGTTGTGGCTCACTGTGTGGCTCGCGAGGCATGGACGACTGGCGCTGGTGCGGCGCGAGGATGTCACCGCGTTGTCGCTTGCGACGGCCAGTGTCGATGCGGTGGTGACGCTCGACGTCCTCGAACATGTGTATGACTATCGCCGCGCACTCGCCGAATTTGCGCGCATCCTGCGGCCGGGCGGCGTGCTGGTAATCACCGTGCCGTTCTATGTGGATCGCGAACAATCAACATTGCTGGCGCGCGTCGATGCCGCAGGCGGCATCGGGCATCTGCAGCAACCGCCCGAATACCACGGCGATCCGCTCAGCGGCGGCGTGTTGTGCTTCCACCATTTTGGCTGGGATTTGCTGGGCGCAATTCGCCAGGCGGGTTTCGCGGATGTCGAAGCATTACGGATGCGCGACCCTGCGCAAGGATTGCCGGAAACACTATGGGTCATCCGCGCACGCAAAGCGTAGGGCGGGTCTTGGCCCGCCACCTCCGTAGACGAAACGAAAGCGGTGGGTCGAGATCCACTCTAAGAAACATGTTTCTTTATTCGCGCGGCGGCGTCACCGCTTTTGGCGCACTGCCAAAATCACCCTCCGCATCCGCTGCAAGATAAGCAAATACCGCATACGCCGCGACGTTCTGCGCCAGCGACTGCGGGTCGATCTTGTCCAGCGTGTCGTCGGGCGTGTGGTGGTAATCGAAATAGTCGGTGCCGTCCTGCAATAGTGAAGCCCAGGCCGCGCCACGTCCCGCGATCGGGCCAAGATCGGGACCGGGCCCGCCCTTGTCGGTGAGTTCGATGCCGAGTGGCTTCAGCGCGTCGGCGATTTGTTGTTCGGCGGCGTTGGCATGTTCCGGCGCGCTGGTGTTGAACGCGTACACGCGGCCCGCACCAAAATCACTTTCGCTCATCAACTGATGTTTGACGATGTTGTTCGCCTGCGTTTCAGCATACGTGCGGCCGCCATCGAGGCCATGTTCCTCATTGGCGAAGGCGACCACGCGGATCGTGCGCGCGGGATGCTTCTTCAATTGCCCAATCAAATGTCCGGCCGCCATGGTGATGCCGATACCGGCGCCATCGTCGATCGCGCCCGTGCCCAAGTCCCATGAATCCAGGTGCCCACCGATCAGCACGACTTCATCGGGCTTGCTGCGGCCGCGGATTTCGCCGATGACGTTGCACGAGGTTGCCTCGCCTTCCCATGCCGTATTGAGCGCGATGCGCACGCGCGTGGCGCCGAGTGCGACCAGGCGTGCGAGCTGGTCGGCATCCGGGTTCGCCAATGCCGCCGACGGCACCGGCGTCAGTCCGTCGGCGAAACGTGTGGCGCCGGTGTGCGGACTGCGGCGCGTGTGGTCGGTGCCGGCCGAGCGCATCAGGAATCCGATCGCGCCTTTCCTGATCGCCGCCGACGGGCCACGGCCGCGGATCTGGCTGCCGTTGCGGTAATCGCTGCCGTCGCGCGCGCGCTGCATCCGGTAATCGACGAAGGCGATCTTGCCGGTCAGTGAACCTTCCGCGGCCTTTTCGAGACTGGCGAAATCGGCGAAACGCACGACGTCACCCTCGACCGTGCCGCCGGGACTGCCGCCGAGCGCAGTCAGGGTCAGCGGTTGCGCATGCGCACCGAGCACTTCGCCGCGTTCGCTGCGACGCACCCAGCGTTTGATCTTTACCGGCTCCAGTCGCACGACGTCGTAACCGAGTTGCTTGAATTTGGCTTGCGCCCACTTCACCGCACGCGCATCCGCGGCGCTGCCCGCAGGGCGGGGGCCGACTTCGGTGGTGAGCGATTCAACGAGTTTCCATGCGGTGTCGTCGGCCAGTGCGCGTTGCCGCAAGGTGTCTGCGACCTTCAGCGATGCGTCCGGGATACGGGTTTCGCGCTGCGCGGCAGAAGCGGGGAGGGCGACGGCAAGCGCGAGCAGAAAGTGTGCAAAACGCATGCGAACTCCGCGACAAACAAGAAGCCGCGAGCTTATCAGCGCACGGCTCCTGAAAAGCCATCACTTCCTCAACGAATCCCGAATCTCGCGCAGCAACAACACATCTTCCGCCGGTGCAACCTCCACCACCTCAACCGGCTTGCGCACGCGTTTGTAGCCCTTGAGCAACAGGAAGATCACCAACGCGATCAGCACAAAGTCGATCAGCGTCTGGATGAACGCGCCATAGGTGATCACGGGCGCCGCGGCCGCCTGCGCGGCGGCCAGATTGGCGTAATCGTTCCGATCCAGCGCGACGAACAACTGCGAAAAATCCGTGCCGCCCATTGCCATCCCCACGACCGGCATGATGATGCCATCGACCAGCGCGGTGATGATCTTGCCGAACGCCGCGCCGATGACCACCGCGATGGCCAGGTCCATGACGTTGCCGCGTGCGATGAAATCCTTGAATTCGTTGACCATGCCCATTGCAGTTCCTCGCGTTGTCAGGACATCCACTGTAGGAGCGCACCTGGGGGGGGGGGGGGGGGGGGGGGGGGGGGGCACCCCCCGCCCCGGAGGGGGCCGAGGGGGGGGGGGGGGGGGCCGCCGGCGGGCGCGGGGGGGGGGGGGGGGGCGGGAGGGTGTGTGTGCGCGCCGGCGGGGGGGGGGGGG
>JAJAYW010000167.1 GCA_026786005.1 Lysobacter sp.
AACGAGTGCCCATGCAGCCGCGCGCACTTGTGCCCGTCCGGCACGTTGGGCAACCGGTGCGCGGCTTCGATGGTGAAAACCTTGAAGATGTCCATCGATCTATTTTCAGCTGCGGGCGGCGCAACAGCAATCACCTGCATCCGACTGCAGCTGGCGACAGCGCCTCAGTGGCTGGCCCTGGCGGCAGCCGGCGGCGCAAAACTGGTCCTGCGACGTTCGCGGATGTGCTCATCGGACACCTGCCCTTCAACCAGCTCATATCCAAGGAGCGCAAACACACGTTGCCCGATAAAGATCGGACGCGCATTGCCATACCAGTCCACGCAACTGGCCTTGCAGCCGTCGTCTGCACTGACCTTGCCGCTGGCATCAAGCTGGCCCATACGCGTCAAACGCAAACCGCGATTGCCCAGATACAGCACGGATGCGGACTCATCCAGATAACGGCCCATGCCGTTGTTGCGTGCCTTGCCGATGATCGGCAGGCCGACGATGCCCTGATCGGTCTTGCCCTCATCGACCACGTCCTGCCGATAAAAGAAACCATGCGTGCGGCTTTCACCTTGCGCCGCGTTGCGCTGGACAAACACCGTGGCCGGCTGCGCACGCTGGCGCAGGTCGAGGCTGGTGAAATGCAAGTCATCGCCGGCGTTTCCGGCCAGCACGGCATTCGCGCCCATCGCTTCGATGCGTTCGACGCCATGACCCACGCGCAGGGTTTGTACCGCTTCAGTGGTGGCATAACGCAGGGCGTGGGCGGGGATAGAAGTGCGACTTTCGTTTTCGCTGCGATTCCAGCGGTTTGGTGCAGTCCCGTAGATCAACCATTCACCGACATAGCGGTTTTGAATGTCGTCACCGGCAACCTTGGGCAACGTGCGGTAGTCGCTTGCCTTGGCCGCGGTGCTGCCGTCACCGAACTCGCGTAGGTGTACCCGCAACAGCGCCATGTCACCTTCCTTGCTCTCGGCCTTCCACACGCCTTCGCCATCGCTTTCCGAGGTCAGCAACACGTTCAAATAGCCTTGGGCATCCTGCAGGAACGACAGCTGATCGATCGGTCCGCCGCTGGTCTTCAGCGCACTCGGAGCGCTGCCAGCCAGCGGGATGCGGAAGACCGAGGAACGGGCAGGGGTTGCATCGTCATCGGGATATTCCGTGGTCCAGACAAACACGGAATCGCCCGACACATAGAACACCCGACCTTCGGGGCCGAGCACCGCGGTCGATGCGCATTGCATCTGCGGTGTTGCGAGATCGCAGGTCGTCACGGTATGCAGCGCAATGCCGTTGCCGGGATCGAGCTCGTCGTCGGTGCGATAGATCCGCGTCGCCGGAAGAATGCGCTTGAAATCCGAGGGCGCGGCGCGCGGGTGCCAGCGGCGTACTGCCGGAAAAAAATCGCCGTCGCCGAGATCGGAGACATCCAGATGCATCGGCGTGTAGAAAATGAGTTTGTCGCCGATCAGTCGGCTGGCATAGTTGCGCGACGAGTAGTAATCGTTGCTGCGCAAGTGGTACGTGGCGCGGTACTTGAGCCCGCCGGCACGATCGATATCAAACAATCCGATTTCCGTGCCGCCGCGCTCGTAGCTGTAGCCGATCACGGCGATTACGTTGCTGGCGATCAGCATTTCGTCGTACCAGGCACCTGAGGGATCGATATCGGGCGCGTAGGCGTCGATCATGGCAACAGGCTTGATTGCATCTGCGCCGATCTTGACCGTGAACAGTCGACCGCGGCGCAGGATGACCAGGTGATCCCCGTGTCGTTTGACGATGCCGCCTTCGTCGACGCCTGCGGTCTGCACGTTAGTGATGGAGGCTTCGGGCTCGGCGGCGGAGCCCGCCATGGTGACTGAGTCCAAAGTCGTTGCAGCTGAGCCTGGAGCCATCAACGCCTTGTCCGCAGCGACTGGCGAAGGGGGAGGCGCCACGGCCGCGACGGGCGAAGGTTGCTCGCGCCTGCGATTTTCGGCATCTGTTTGCCAACGTTTTAACAGGGCATTGAATGCCTGCTCGCTGGAGAACGCGCGCATCGTATTGCGCGGGACGATTTCCTCAGCTCGCAGCGAACCGCTGCAGATGAGCAATACGCAAGCAAGCACGAGGCTTGGCGATTTGATCCGCATTATTTCCCCTCCAGATGACATGGACAAGCACAGGCCACATTGAAAACCTGCGTCCACGTTAACTAACGGGTTGAGGCAGGAGTGGGGTTGATTGGATGTCGCATCGGGTGCGAGTGGGAACCGCCGGTGCGAAACGAGGCGGTGCAAGATGGTGGCTATGGGTGGACTCGAACCACCGACCCCAGCATTATGAGTGCTGTGCTCTAACCGGCTGAGCTACATAGCCACGCGGAGAACCGCGAATTATTCCCGCCGGACCCGGCCCCGTCAAACACAAGCCGTCGCGCTTGTGGCGTCGCCGATCCCGTGGCAGAGTCGGTGACAGTGAATTTGGAGTCCGCATCGTGATCGATCCGGACGGTTACCGACCTAATGTCGGCATCGTATTGATGCATCCCGATGGTCGCGTCTTCTGGGCGCGGCGAGTGAGGCGTGACGGCTGGCAATTTCCGCAAGGCGGAATGAACAGTGACGAGACGCCGCAGGAAGCGATGTACCGCGAGCTGCGAGAGGAAACCGGCCTGCTGCCGCAGCATGTCGAAGTGCTCGGCGCGACGCCCGGCTGGCTCCGCTATCGCCTGCCGCAGCGGGCGATCCGCCGCAACGACCGGCTGGTGTGCATTGGCCAGAAACAGGTCTGGTTCCTGCTGCAATTGAAAGGCCAGGAGGACGACTTGCGGCTGGACCTGACCGACCATCCCGAGTTTGATCTGTGGCGATGGGTGGACTTCTGGTATCCCCTTGAGCACGTCGTGACCTTCAAGCGGGGGGTCTACGCCAGCGCCTTGCAACACCTGGCCCCGTTCGCGCGCGATATTGCAGGGGTGCTTGCCGTGCCGGCGCCGAACCGCGATCTGCGGCCGTTCGGCAGCTACCGGGGACGCTTCCGGCCCAGAGTGACGCCGTATGGCGGAACTGAATCCGGCCAGAATTGACAATCATTCTCATTCGTGGCGGAATAGCGGTCGGGACGAATCGCTTCCCGTGGACTGCCAGGCCGCCCGAACGTGTACGTGTGCATTTGCAACGGAGTGACCGAGAAAGACATCCGCCAGGCGGCGGTTGCGGGTTGCCGCAGCCTGCCGGAACTAACCATGCGTACCGGGTGCGGAGCGACCTGTGGCGCCTGCCTCGACACTGCCTCCGAGGTGTTGCGCGAAGCGCAGCAACAAATGTCTTTGCGCGTCACGATGGAACTGGAAATGCTGTCGAACGCCGCTTGACCCACTGATCCAGGAGCACACGGCCAGAGCCGCTCCCACGACGCCGGGCATGTGCGAATCAGGATCGGACTCTTGTCCCAACAGAGAAAAACTTGCTGGCCGCAGCGATGCCCGGCGCAGGCAAATGCGCGTGATTCGCGTTTCGTCATTCGCTGGTGCGTGGCGCTACAGTCGAGGCATCTAACGATCCGGGAGTGCGGTGATGAAAGGCGATGCGAAGGTGATCGAGCACCTCAACAAGGCGCTCTACAACGAGCTCACCGCGATTAACCAGTATTTCCTGCATGCCAAGATGTTGAAGAACTGGGGCTTGAAGGAACTGGCCGATCACGAGTACCACGAGTCGATCGACGAGATGAAGCACGCCGACAAGCTGGCCGAGCGCATCCTGTTTCTGGAAGGCCTGCCCAATTTCCAGGCGTTGGGCAAACTGCGTATCGGTGAGAATCCACGCGAGCTGCTCGAATGCGATCTCGCGCTGGAACTCGAAGCGCTGCCGACGCTCAGGAATGCCATCATCGATTGCGAGGACGTCAACGATTACGTCAGCCGGCAGTTGTTCGCCGACATCCTCGCCTCAGAGGAAGAACACATCGACTGGATCGAAACCCAGCTCGACCTCATCAATCGCATCGGCGAGCAGAACTACCTGCAGAGCAAGATGGAAGACTGATGCTCAGGCCGTGTGCGTGATTGCCGACGCGTGCATGCGGGCGGTCAGCACCGGGCGCACGCGGTCGAACTCAGCGATCACCACCGCAACCGCTGCCGCGGGCCGCTCCAGGGTTTCCTGCCGGGCTTCCAGCTCGATGCGCTTGGCCGCTTCCGACAATGCCTCGGCGCCAAGATTGGCGCTTGAGGATTTGAGACTGTGCGCGAGCTCGCGCAGCAGCGGCAGGTCCGGCACTTCCGCCGCGGTTTTCATTTGCGCGATCAGGCGCGGCGTATTGTCGAGATAGGTCGCGATGATGTGGCCGACACCGGGACCGATGACCGCTTCCAGTTCGTCGAGGGTGGCTGCGTTGACCATGGGCACCGGCTCCGGTGTGGGGGGGTAGGCATGAACCTCGGCCGGCGCCGCGCGCGCTGCGAGGCCGGGATCGGAAATGCGCTCGGATAGCCAGCGCGACAGACAATCATCCAGCTGCGCGCGCGTGACTGGTTTGGCGAGGTAGTCGTCCATGCCAGCGTCCAGGCATTTCTGTCGATCGCCCGCCATTGCATTGGCGGTCATCGCCACGATCGGCAGCCGTTGCGTGCTGTGTGTTGCCGCTTCGATTTCGCGCCAACGTCGCGCGGCGCTATAGCCGTCCAGCACCGGCATCTGGCAATCCATCAACACCAGGTCGTAACGCGATTGCGCCATTTTTTGCAGCGCAATTTCGCCGTTGACCGCGGTATCGCAGCCAAGACCCAGGACTTTCAGCAGCTCCTGCGCCACAAGCAGGTTGACCGGATTGTCTTCCACCAGCAACAACCGCCCGTCCCAAAGACGCTTTTGGGATGCGGCGCCTTCGCCGCGGCGCGCGACCTGCGGCACGTCCGTGATCTGCCTGGCCGCCGGAGGCGCCGTCGCCAGCATGGCGCGCAATTCGCCATCGGCAACGTGGCGCGGCAGGAAGGCAACATCGGGATGCCTGAGCACGCCCGGGATGTCCTCGTCACCAAACAGGCAGACCAGGCGCACATCGCCATACATGGACTCACGCTCCAGATTGCGTTGCAGTGCGACGGCCGTGCCGCGCATGCCGTTGAGATCGGCCAGCACAATCGAGTACTGCCAAGGCGCGCCTTGTGTTGCGGCCGTGCGCAGCCGATCGAGCGCTTCGTGGGCGGTGTCCACGGCGGTGACCCGCAATCCCCAGTTCGGCAACAGCATGGTCAGGCGGCGGCGCAACGTCTCGTCGACGCTCAGCAACAACAGGCGCGCGCCACTGGAATCGTCGGCGCGTGCGTTCAAGTCGCCCAGCACCTTGGTCAGCGGAATCTCGAAGTAAAACGTGGCGCCGGCTCCGGCCACCGATTTGACGCCAATGCGACCGCCCATCAGGTCGACGATGCGCTTGCAGATCGCCAGTCCCAGACCGGTACCACCGTAAAGCCGGGTCGTGGAGGCGTCGGCTTGCGCAAACGCGGTGAACAACTGCGTTTGCGCAATGTCGGTGATACCGATGCCGGTGTCGCGAATGTCGAATCGCAACAGGTGCTGGCCGGCATTTTCGCCAAGGCGCTTGACCGAAACACTGACCGAACCCTTCTCGGTGAACTTGACCGCATTGCCAATCAGGTTGCCGAGTACCTGCCGCAGGCGCACCGGATCGCCACGCACCGGCAAGCGCACCGCCGGATCGATATCCAGGTACAACCGCAGTCCCTTGATGTCAGCGGGTTGGCGCATCCATTGCGTCACGTCCTCGAGCAACTCTCGAAGATTGAAGACGGTGCTTTCCAGCTCAAGGCGATTTGCCTCCAGCTTGGAATAGTCGAGGATGTCGTCGACGATGCGCAGCAATTGCTGCGATGACGCGTATGCGGTGCGGACCAGATCGCGCTGGTTCTGCGGCAGCTGCATGGACAGCAGCAGGTCGAGCATCGGGATCACGCCATTGAGCGGCGTGCGGATTTCATGGCTCATCGTGGCCAGGAATTCGCCCTTGGCCAGCACCGCGGATTCGGCGGTGTGCTTGGCTTGCTGCAACTGCTGTTCAAGTTCCTGGTGACGGCGTATCTCGCGTTGCAGCGCGTCGACTTCGGCGCGGCCACGCTCGACATGCTGCGCGCGCGCCTTGAATTCGACCTCATGCTTGCGCAGCGACAGCACGATGGCGATAACCCCGAACAAGGCCAGCAATACCAGCACCAGCGCGGCCAGGCGCCAGCTGCCGAGGCCGGTCTGGTCCATCAGCAGCGCGATCGCGGCGCCGCCCGCCGCGCCCAGCGCCAGCCAGCGCGCGAAGACCGGCGATTGACTCGTTCCAGACACGATTACAACACCGCGCTTTGGAAATCAAAGTCCAGGTCTTCGCTGGCCCGCTGCACCAGATTGCCCTGGATGTAGTCGATACCGCTCATCCACAACGTGGCGGCCGCTTGCGGTTCTTCGATCTGATGACCGATGACTTGCAAGCCGAGCCGGTGGGCGTAGTCGATCACGCTGCGCATTTCGTCGCGCAAGGCAGGCGCGGCCTGTGCATCGGAGTAGCGCGACGACAACCGCAGATAGCCCAGCGGCAATTGCGCCAGCATGCTCTGGGCTTCGTCGCTGTGTTCGTACTGGCTCAGGCAGAACTGCACGCCCGACGCCATCAGGCGCTGGCAGAACTGCAGCAAGGTCACGGTGTGGATCAGCGCATCCGACAGGCGCAGGTCGATCACCAGCGACGTGCCCTCGATGCCGTGCGTGGCGATCGCGTCCAGCAACCCGTCGGCGCTGGCCGGACGCGATAACGAGCGCGGCGACTGCGAGACGAACAACCGGATTGGACGGTGTTCGTCGCCACGCCGGTGCAACGTCGCCACCGCTTCCTGCAGCACCCAGCGGTCGATGTCATGCAGCAATTCGGTGTCTTCCAACGCGGGCAGGAATTGGCCCGCCGCCTGCAACACGCCATCGTGATTACGCAGGCGCAGCAGCGTTTGATATTGCGCATCGTCGCCGCCGGAGACGGCCACGATCGGCTGGTAGGCAAGTTCCAGGCGGTGCTCGGCAAAGGCCTCCCGCACCACATCGCCGATGGCGTGGTTGCGAGCAGGGGTGACCCCAGGCATGGGCGCATACGTCGAAAACCCGGTTGAACTGGTCCGCGCAGCGCGCAGCGCCTGTTCGGCGGCATCGAGCGCGGCGCCGACATCGCTGAAGGCATGGCTGAAATCGGCGGCGCCGACCGCGACGCGCAGCCGCACCGCCTGTTCGTCGGTGCCGAAGGTACGATCGGCCAGCCCGTCGCGCAAGGTGCGGGCAAAGGTCTCGACCTGAGTGTTCGCAAGCGTCGGCGCCAGCACCAGGAAGGCAGTGTCGTTGAGCCGCGCCACCGACGCGGCATCGGCAAGCTCGACGAACGTGCGCCCGGCGCTGTCCATGAAGCCCTCGTAGGCCGCATAGCCATAGCGCTCGCGCAAGCGCGCTGCACCGGCGATCTCGATGAACAGCAAGGCGCCGTCGCCGGTGGTCGACTGCCGCAACTCTTCACCGAGCCGCTCGATCAGGTAGCTGCGGGGAAGCAGCCCGGTATCGGCCGCCGGTTCGGGCCGTTTCGAGCGTGTCTGCCCGAGCTTGCGCGCCCGCTGCACGCGACTTTGCACCGCCGCGATCAGATGCCGGGGCCGGATCGGCTTGTTGAGGAAATCGTCGGCGCCGCCGGCCAGCACCTCGAATTGCCGGTCCGGATCGGGATCGCCGGTCAGGAACACGATGGGCGTATGCAGGAAATCGTCGTGCGAGCGGATGATCTTGGTGATGGCCATGCCATCGAGACCGGGCATGTGCAGATCCATCAGCACCAGGTCGGGGCGGAACTGTTCGAGCGCGTCGATCACCGTACTGGACTCACTGACGATCAAGGTCTGCATGCCCGTGCCTTGCAGGACACCCTCTGCGAACTGAGCCTGGCTGGGGTCGTCTTCGGCGATCAGGATGCGATACGGGCCTGCGGGGTCGGATGTGGAGGGATGCACGTCGCCATCGGACTGCAGCTCGCTTTCGTCGGTGGACTCCACCACCGGCGCATCCCCGCTCCAGCGTCGCCAATATTGCGCCGGCGGCGCTTCTGCGCGGCGCGCATAGCGAATGACTTCGGGCGCTGCGGGATCGTCGGCAGCGGTGCCGTGATCGTCTTCAAGCGGTGCCGTGGTCGAGTGCTTTTTTGATCCGGTGACGGACATCGGCCCCCCTTGGCGATTTCCGCAAGCATTATGCGCAGGTCACGTCTTGCGCAATATTTACAAACGCGCGTTTCGCGGGGATCAGGCCATGGGTTCGATGCGTATCTTTATCGAAGCTGCGGCTGCGGTTTGGGCGCGCGCCTGAACACTTTACGCCACAGCCACCACACACCCAGCGCAAACAGCACGCTGATCGTGACCACGATCGCCAACCCGATCCACGGATAGGTGAAGGCCAGCGTCAGGCCGCTGACCACCGCGACATCCTCGGTGACCGATGCGGTCCAGTTGCTGACCGGCTCGGGCGAGGTGTTCATCAGCGCGCGCGATCCGGATTTGAGCAGATGGCTGGTCAGCGCCACGCCAGCGCCGGTGGCCAGTACGCCTGCGCCCAGGTCGCCGTTGGGCGACATCGCCGCGGCCGCCAGGAAGGCGCCCACCGGCACCCGCAACAAGGTGTGCAGCAGGTCCCAGCCCGAATCCACGCCGGGGATCTTGTCGGCGAAGAATTCGGCAATCGCCAATGCGCCGGAAACGCCGAGCACCCACGGCGATTGCGTGGCCTGCAGGGCCTGCGGCAAGTCGATCCAGCCGAACATGCCGGCCAGTCCCACGCCGAATACGGTCAGGTAGACTCGGATTCCGGCCAACCAGGCCAGCAGCACGCCGATCGCAAACAGATGGGCTTCCGACACTACGGTTTCCCTTCGCGGCCGCAACGGACCGCACGCCGCGGAGTATAGGCAGCGCGGCCTGACCCGGTAAGTACAATGGACGCTCGATCCAGCTCCCGCGGTTCAGCCTGATGAGCGATCCCGCTCCCGATCCCAATCCCCCTGTCGATCCCGCCCAAGGGCCGGCGGCCAATGCGCGCACCGTGATCGTCCCGACGCATCCCCATGGCGGCTGGATCGTGGCCATCCTGGTCGTTATGTGGGTCGCGTCGTTGGCGGGTGCATGGTTCTGGGCCGGTCATCGCGCGTCATCCGCCGCGCCGAGTACGGACCGAGCCCAGCCCGAGGCAGACACGCAACTGCAGCAGCGCGTCACCACGCTGCAGATGTCTGACAAGATCAGCCGCCAGGCCAATCGCGAATTGCAGCAGACACTGGCCGAGCGGGAGGAGGAAGTGGCCGGCCTGCGCGCCGATGTCGCCTTCTATGAGCGACTGGTCGGCTCCACCGGCCGACGTAAGGGCCTGAGCGTCCACGATGTCGAATTGCACCGCGACAGCGATGGCAGCTGGCGTTACACCGCGATGTTGACCCAGAACCTCAATCGCGGCGCAGTCAGCAAGGGCGGCCTGACCCTGAGCGTCGAAGGCACCCGCGGCGGCAAACTGGCGCGGCTGGGCTGGGATGACTTGCTGCAGACGCCGCAGGCGCCGCCGCAGCGCTTCGAGTTCCGCTATTTCCAGCGGCTCGAAGGCAGCCTGTTGTTGCCGCAGGGCTTCGTGCCCGGCCGTGTCATCGCCCAGCTCAAGCCCGATCGCGGCGGCAGCGCCGAACAGGCGTTCGCATGGGCGGAAGCCGCCACCGCGGCCACGAAATGAACGCAGCGATTGCATCGGGACGATTGAATCGGTGGGCGGACTGCCCCATCTTGCTGCCATGAACACCGAAGCCAGTTACCAGCAACTCGACGCGCCACTGCTGTTCACGCAGGCGGCGGCCAGCAAGGTGCGCGAGCTGATCGTGGAAGAGGGTAACGACGCGTTGAAATTGCGCGTCTACATCCACGGCGGCGGCTGCTCCGGGTTCCAGTACGGATTCGAGTTCGACGAGCAACAGGGCGAGGACGATCTGGCCATCAATACCGATGGCGTGACCCTGCTGGTGGATCCGCTGAGCCTGCAATACCTGATGGGCGCGCAGGTCGATTACAGCGAAAGCCTGCACGGCGCGCAGTTCGTGATCCGCAATCCGAATGCGAAGTCGACCTGCGGCTGCGGTTCCTCGTTCACGGCGTGACGCTGCCACCGGCGCCTTTCGCGTTCGTTGATGCGGCGCTGGATCGTGCCGATCACCTGCGCGGCGACGCCGATGCGCTCGCGGCACAGTGGGGCCACGCACGCATCCTGTTGATCGACGGCGAAGGCCGCGCCCTGGTCGGCGCGGACAACGTGATGTTCGCGCCGGACGGCGCGCAAGTCGGCGGCGGTCCAGGCGCTGCAGTGTTCCTCGGCCTGCAGGGACAACAAGCGTGGTTCGCGGCGCAAGCCGACACCATCGAACTCGATGCGCCGCAGCGGATCGACCTGCGCAGCGCGGCCGCGTTGTGGTCACCGTTTGAAGCCACCCTGTTCGCGCAGGCGCGCGCGATGCTGCACTGGCGCGCGCGCCATCGGCATTGCGGTGCGTGCGGCGGCGAGATTGCGTTCGTGCGGGCCGGTTGGTGCGGGCATTGCCTGCAGTGCAACGCCGAGCATTACCCGCGCACCGATCCCGCGGTGATCGTGGCGGTCACCGATGGCGAACGGTTGCTGCTCGGGCGGCAGGCCTCGTGGCCGGCGCGGCGCTATTCGACGCTGGCCGGCTTCGTCGAACCGGGTGAATCGCTGGAACAAGCCATCGCCCGCGAAGTGTTCGAGGAAAGCGGCGTGCGCGTGCGCAACAGCCGCTATCTCGCCTCGCAACCATGGCCGTTTCCCGGTTCGTTGATGCTGGGTTTCACGGCCGACGCCGAACCTGATGTGCCTCAGGTCGGCGATGAACTCGAAGACGCGCGCTGGTTTGGCCTCGAAGAGATCGGGCGCGCCATCGGCGGCGCCTCGCGCGACGACGAGTTGCTGTTGTCGCCCTCGATCTCGATCTCGCGATGGCTGGTTGAATGCTGGTATGCAGACGTCACGTCACGCGGCCCGGACATCAGTCACTCGCGCTAGAATCGGCCCATGGCCACCACTCTTATCGCCGTCATTGTTGCACTCGTGCTGGGGCATGTCGCACCGTCGCTGGCCGCATCGGTGCGGCATTACGCGTGGTACGGCAACTGGCTGCGCTGGCTGGATTCGCGCTTTCCCGAAGGCAGCTTCTGGCGGGGCCGTTACGGGATCGCGCTGGCGCTGCTGCCGCCGCTGGTCGCGCTCGGCCTGTTCCAGCTGGCACTCGACAAGCCCTTGCTCGGCCTGGCCGGATTGTTGCTCGGCGTCGTCGTGCTGTTCTACACGTGGGGGCCACGCGATCTCGATCTGGATGTCGATGCGATCGTTGAAGCGCGTGACCCGGTCGCGCGGCGCGAGGCGGCCGCAAGACTCTGGCCCGAAGGCGCGGGTGTATCACTGGATGGATCCAGCATGGTCGATGCGGTGTTCCGCAACGGTTTGCGGCGCTGGTTCGGCGTGTTGTTCTGGTTCTTGCTGCTCGGCCCGGTCGGTGCGTTGCTGTATCGGCTGGCGGTGCTGTCGGCTGAAGGCGAATACGCACGTACGCTGCCCGCCGAAACCGTGGCAGGCGCACGTGGTTTGCTGGCATTGCTCGATTGGCCGGTCGCGCAATTGATGACGCTGTCGATGGCGCTGGTCGGCAATTTCGACACGGTGCTGGGCGCATGGCGCGATGCAGGGGGCGCCTCGTTCCGGCTTGACGCAGATTTCCTCGGCGCCGCGGCGCGCGCCAGTGTCAAAAGCGAGCTCGCCGAAGAAGCCATGGAATACGCCGAATCCGGCGTCGCCACGTCCACCGCCATCATGGCGACAGCCCCCGAGTTGCCCGAACTGCGCGACGCAATGAGCCTGGTCTGGCGCATCCTGCTGCTGTGGCTCGCCGTGATCGCGCTGTTCGTCATCGCCGGCTGGGTCGCGTAACCGCTGCTACGCCGCGTCGCCGCGTAATCTGCGGACTTCGGCTTCCAATCGTTCCGCCGTCGCCTCGCTGCCATCGACGGG
>JAJAYW010000168.1 GCA_026786005.1 Lysobacter sp.
CGCCCCCCCACCCGTTTGGGGGGCCGCGGGCGCCGGGGGCGGGGGTCTCTACCCCGCCCCCCCCCCCCGGGCCCCCCCCCCCGCTCCTACATAAAGCGCGCGTAACCCGGCATGGCCGACGCGATGAATCTCCTACACCTCCCCCACTCGGGCAAAATAGCCGCTACATGACCGCAACGCCGAGGCCATCATCCGCATGATCTACCTGCACCAGATCGACCCGATCGCCCTCGCGCTGGGCCCGTTGAAGATCCATTGGTACGGGCTGATGTACCTGCTGGCGTTCGGCATTGCCTGGTTCCTCGGGCGCAGCCGCATCCGCGCCGGGCGCCTGCCGGGCGTCGACGAGAACGGCTACGGCGACCTGATGTTCTACGGCATGCTCGGCGTCGTGCTCGGCGGCCGCATCGGTTACGTGCTGTTTTATTCGTTTTCAGACTTCCTCGACAACCCGCTACTGCTGTTCAAGGTGTGGGAAGGCGGCATGAGTTTCCACGGCGGCCTGCTGGGCGTGATGGCGGCGATGTGGTGGTGGTCGCGCAAGCAGCACCTGCATTTCTTCGACACCATGGATTTCGTCGCGCCACTGGTGCCGCAGGGGCTGGGATTCGGCCGGTTGGGCAACTACATCGGCGGCGAGCTTTGGGGCAAACCCACGGGCAGTGATTTCGGCGTGGTGTTTCCGCGCTCGCTACCCGCCGAACTCGCAGTAATGGATCCGGCAGCTCTGCGTCAGCAATTCGATGCGGGACTGCTCGAGATGTATGCGCGGCATCCCTCGCAGCTGTACCAAGCCGGTCTTGAAGGATTGGTGTTGTTCTGCGTGTTGTGGTGGTACTCGCGCAAGCCGCGTCCACGCTATGCAGTGGGCGGCATGTTTGCGCTGTTGTACGGCCTGTTCCGCTTGGCGGTGGAGTTCGTGCGCGAGCCCGATTCGCAACTCGGTTATCTCGCTTTCGGCTGGCTGACGATGGGGCAGGTGTTGTCGTTGCCGCTGATTGCCTTCGGGTTGTGGTGCCTGTGGATGTCGCGCCGCGCCCCGACATTGCAACCGCAATTGCCGGTGGCAGCCGAGCCCGCCTGATTCGGTCTGCTCAATGAAACCCGCTCGATGAAAGCCTGTCAATGAAACCTGCTGAATGAAGCAATACCTCGACCTGCTGCGCCACGTCCTCGAACACGGCACTGAAAAAGCAGATCGCACGGGCACCGGGACGCGCAGCGTGTTCGGCTGGCAGATGCGCTTCGATCTCGGCGCGGGCTTTCCGTTGCTGACCACCAAGAAACTGCACCTGCGCTCGATCGTGCACGAGTTGCTGTGGATCTTGAAAGGCGACACCAACATCGCCTATCTCAGGGACAACAAGGTCTCGATCTGGGACGAGTGGGCCGACGGCAACGGCGAACTCGGCCCGGTCTACGGCAAGCAATGGCGTCGCTGGGCCGGCACCGACGGCAGCGAAATCGACCAGATCCGATGGGTGGTCGACGAGATCAAGCGCAATCCGGATTCGCGGCGCCTGATCGTCAGCGCGTGGAACGTCGCCGACCTGCCGCAAATGGCGTTGATGCCCTGCCACACGCTGTTTCAGTTCTATGTCGCCGATGGAAAACTCAGCTGCCAGCTGTACCAGCGCAGCGGTGACATCTTCCTCGGCGTGCCGTTCAACATCGCCAGCTACGCGCTGCTGACGCACATGGTGGCGCAGTCGTGCGGGTTGGAGGTTGGCGAGTTCGTGCATACGCTCGGCGATGCGCATCTGTACTCGAATCATTACGACCAAGCGCGCGAACAATTGTCGCGTCAGCCGCGCGCCTTGCCGGCATTGAGGTTGAATCAGGACGTGACCGATTTGTTCGCGTTCACTTACGACGACATCGCGATCGAAGATTACGATCCGTTGCCGGCGATCAAGGCGCCGGTTGCGGTGTGATCAACCTGACGTTGATCGCCGCACTCGATTGCCGCAATGCAATTGGCAAAGACAACGCATTGCCGTGGCACTTGCCGGACGACCTCAAGCGTTTCAAGGCGTTGACGCTGGGCAAACCAATCCTGATGGGGCGCAAGACCGCCGAGTCGCTGGGCCGCGCTCTGCCGAAACGGCGCAACCTGGTGCTGACTCGCAGCGGTCGCGTTCCTTTCGACGGCATGGAGGCTGTGGCATCGCTCGATGCAGCGAGCGTCATTGCCAGCAGCGGCAGTGCTACCGAACTATGCGTGATCGGTGGCGCGGAGATTTATGCGCTGACGCTGCCGTTTGCCTCGAAGCTACACCTGACGCACGTCGATACGATCGTCGAAAATGCCGATACACTTTTTCCGCAATTCAATCTTGGCGATTGGCGTGTCGTGACCAGTGAGATGCATGCCATGGACGCAACACACGAGTTCGATTTTGCCTTCGTTGACTACGCGCGCATGTGATCCGCCCATGCGACCTTGATGGCCAGCATGGACATCGGCGGGAATCAAGAGCCGAACCCTCGCCCCAACCCCTCTCCCGTTGCGCAGGAATAGGGGCTAAAGCAACAGATGGAGGGCTGTGCATTTGCACCTCTCCCGTTTTACGGGAGAGGGTGCCGGAAGGGCGGGTAAGGTTTGGCTCTTGATCTTCGATCCATTCGCCACGCCCCATCGCGACGCTCCTGCAAAGAGTGGCCGACGCAGGGTCTGTTGACCGATGGAGCCGTTAACCGGCGCTGCTGCGTTGCGCCATGCCCGAAACATCGCGCCCCGGCACCTGCACCACGTGCAGTTCCTCGCTATCCAGCTGCAACGCAGTGAGCTTGCCACCCCAGACCGCACCGGTATCGATCGCATGCACGCCATGGCCGATGAACAGGCCCAGCGTCGACCAATGCCCGCAGACGATTTTCAGATCGCGTTCGACGCGTCCCGGCACTTCGTACCATGGGTACAGGCCCGGCATCTGCGAACCCGGCGCGTCTTTTTCGTCAAACGCAATACGTCCACGCGGCGAGCAGTAGCGCATGCGGGTGAAGATGTTGACGATGGCGCGGTCGCGCTCCATGCCGGTGAGCTTCGGCGACCATTCCGGGCGATCGCCATACATGTTCTTCAGCAACTTGCCGAACCCGTCGCCACGCAATTGCGTTTCCACTTCGCGCGCGTGTTGTTCGGCGAGTGTCGTGGTCCACTTCGGCGCAAGGCCGGCGTGGACCATCATCCAGCCAAGATCGCGATCCACGTGCAGCAGCTTCTGCACGCGCAGCCAGCCCAGCAATGCATCGCGGTCTTCGGAGAACAGCACTCGTTGCAGATCCGGGTTGACCCTGCGCTGGTCTTCCTCGCGACGTTCGCCGATCGCCAGCAACGAGAGGTCGTGGTTGCCGAGGACCACTACGCTGTTTGCGCGTAGTGAATACACCAGTCGCAAGGTTTCCAGCGATTCGCCGCCACGGTTGACCAGGTCGCCGCAAAACCATAATCGATCCGTTGCGGGATCAAAGCGGATCTTGTCGAGCAGGCGCCGGGTCGGCTCGTAACATCCCTGCAAATCGCCAATCGCCCAGACGGCCATGGCGCGTGCTCAGTGCAGGGTTCGCGGCATCGACAATGTGAATGCCGGAATGGGCGCCGCAAAGCGGGTACCGTCGTCGGCAAGGATGTCGTAGGTGCCGTGCATGGTGCCGAGACTGGTTTCCAGGATCGCACCCGAGGTGTACTCGAAGCCGTCGCCCGGACGCAGCCAGGGTTGTTCGCCGACGACGCCATCACCAGTGACTTCCTCCACCTTGCCGTTGGCGTCGGTGATGATCCAGTGGCGGCTGATCAACCGCGCCGGCACCTTGCCGCTGTTGCGGATGCTGATGGTGTACGCGAACACGAAACGGCCTTCCTCGGGCGCGGATTGGTCGTCGAGATAGCGTGTGGCGACATCGATGTCGAACGCGTGGTCGGCTGGCTTGTTCATGCCGACAGTGTAAATGAGCAACGTGAACATGCCGATAAAGGCAGCGACCGGTTCTGGCGTGGGCGTTACGTCACGGGCAGGTTGGCGAGGCGAATGAAACCGGCCACTTCGATCTGTTCGGCGCGCGCATCGGGACGCAGGCCCGCCGCTTCGATCATGGCAGTGTCGGCCACGTGTTGCAGCGCGTTGCGCAAGGTCTTGCGGCGTTGCCCGAATGCCGCGCGAACGACCGCTGCGAGGCGTGCCGGATCGTCGACGCCGATGCGGTCGGCCGGACGTGGCACCAGACGCACCACCGCCGAGTCCACCTTTGGCGGCGGGCGGAATGCACCGGGCGCAACATCGAACAGCGGAGTGACTTCGCAATACGCCTGCAGCATGACGCTCAGGCGGCCATACACCTTGCTGCCGGGGTCGGCCGCCATGCGATCGACCACTTCCTTCTGCAACATGAAATGCATGTCGCGCACCGCGGCGGCGTGGTTAAGCGCGTGGAACAGGATCGGCGAGGACATGTTGTAGGGCAGGTTGCCGACCAGCCGGATCGGTTCGCCGTTGGCGAGCGTAGTGAAATCGACGTTGAGCACATCGGCGGCAATCAGCGTCAGTTCGCCGACATCGCGCGCGGCTGCGGTCAATGGTTCGAGCAGATCGCGGTCGAACTCGATCGCGGTCAACGCGCCATGTTTATTCAACAACGGCAACGTCAACGCACCTTGCCCGGGCCCGATCTCGACGATGCGATCCCCTGGCTTGGGAGCGACCGCGAGGATGATCTTCTCGACGACGCCGTGGTCATGCAGGAAGTGCTGGCCGAGCGATTTCTTGGTTTGGTGATTATGGAAATGCATGTCGCATTATGGTGGAGCTGGCTGAAATGGGGCCAACCGCATCTGGCCACGGATCACACGGATAAACGCAGATACATCTTTCCTGAGCTGCCAATTCTCATATTCGCCTTATCCGCGTTTTATCTGCGTAATCCGCGGCAAAGTCATTGCTTCAAAGTGCGCACCTGCGCCATGCGCGCGCAAGCCGCAACGGCGGCGAACAGACTGGAGGGATCGGCGCTGCCTTTGCCGGCCAGATCCATTGCAGTGCCGTGATCGACCGCGACGCGCGGATAGGGCAGGCCGAGGGTGATGTTCACCGCTTGCTCGAAGCCGCTGTATTTCAGCGTCGGCAGGCCTTGGTCGTGGTACATCGCCAGTACTGCGTCGTAATCAATGAGCTTCGCCGGCAGGAATGCAGTATCGGCCGCAAGCGGGCCGATCAATTGCATGCCCTCGTTGCGCAGCAGGGCAAGCGCGGGTTCGATGATCTCGATTTCCTCGCGCCCCAGATGCCCGGCCTCACCAGCGTGCGGATTGAGGCCCAGTACGGCGATGCGCGGCGCGGCGATGCCGAACTGCGCGCGCAACGCGGCATCGAGAATGCGCAAGGTGCGGATCAAGCCGTCACCGGAGATCGCATCCGCCACCGCGCGCAATGGCAGGTGCGTGGTGGCAAGCGCGACACGCACCACGTCGTTGGCCAGCATCATCACCACAGCACAATTCGCGTGGCGCGCGAGCAATTCGGTGGTGCCGGTATAGGCGATGCCGCCTTGGTTGATGGTGGCCTTGTGCACGGGGCCGGTGACCAGGCCATCGAATTCGCCATGCAGGCAGCCGTCTGCCGCTGCGGTCAGTGCCGCGATCACCGCGGTTGCGTTGTCTGGATTGGCTTGGCCGAAACGATTCGCCGCGGCATTGGCGAATGCGCGCAGCGGCAGGTCGCCGGGACGTGCAGCGGCGTCGTGTTCGTCGAGCAAGCGCAGCGGCAGCGACAGCGCGTCCGCTGCGGCGAGCAAGGTCTGCGGATCGGCGAATGCCAGCAAGCTGCAATCGTCACGCGGCAGCTGCGCCAGACGCACACACAACTCCGGCCCGATGCCGGCCGGCTCGCCCGCAACCAGGGCAAGCCGTGGCTGCATCTCAGCCGCCGTTGGCAGGTGCTGGTGGTGTTGGCGGGGCTGGCGTTGCGGGTGTTGTCGCAGCGCCGGCACGCACATCCACATACGCGTCGCCGCGCATTTCGCGCAGGAAGCGGTTGTATTCGTCCTCCAGCTTGCGCCGGCCGATGGTTTCGCGCACCTGCGACATGCGGTTGTTGTCGGTCACATTGGATTGGCGTGAGCCGACCCGTTCGACGATATGCCAGCCGGCTGCGGTCTTGAACGGCGCGGACACTTGGCCATCGGTCAACCCCGCAACTTGCGCGCCGAAATCGGCACCGAACGCATCCTGCGCAAACCAGCCGAGATCGCCGCTCTTGTCGCGTGTGTTGGGATCTTCCGACTCCTTGGCGACCTCCGCGAACGTCGCGCCGCCGGCGATGCGCGCGCGCAGCGTATCGATCTTGGCCTTGGCCTGTGCCTCGGTGTGGGTTTCATCGACCACGGCCAGAACATGGCGCGCCTGGTATTGGGTGACCATGCTTGGCGCCGCCTGCGATGTATCACGGATTTCAACCAGTTTCAGCAACTGCAAACCGCTCGGGCCACGCATCGGACCGATGACCTGGCCCGCCTGCAGCGTGCGGATCTGTTCGGCGAACGCCGCCGGAATCTCGTCCTGGCTGCGCCAGCCCAGATCGCCGCCCTCCAGGGCATTGGGGCTGTCGGAATAACGCACCGCTGCCGCGGCGAACTCCATCTCGCCCTTGTCGATCAGGGCCTTGATGCCGTCGATCTTCTGTTGGCCGGTCGCGATCTGTTCCGGGGTGGCGCCCTCGGGCAAAGCGACCAGGATGTGCGCCAATCGATATTGATTGCCGACGTTGGCCTGTGTCGCCAAGGCTGCCTTGACTTCGGCTTCGCTGACGTTGATGCGGCTCTGCGCAAAGCTCTGTTTCAAGCGTTGCGTCAACAATTCGTCGCGCAGGGTGGAGCGGAAATCGGTGTAGCTGACACCATCGTTGGTGAGCTGCGCACGCAGCTGGTCGACGGTCAGCCCGTTTTGGGAAGCGACGCCGTTGACGGCGTTGTCGAGTTCGCTGTCGGAGACGCGGATGCCGCTGCTTTCTGCGCGCGCCACCTGCAAACGCACCAGCACAATGCGCTCGAGTACCTGTTTCTCCAGCACGTCACGCGGCGGCAACTGGTCCTGGCGGTTGGCATATTGTCCCAGCACGTTGCGCATGGCGCGATCGAGTTCGCTCTGCAGGATGACGTCCTCGTCGACGACGGCCGCGATGCGGTCGACCGGCTGCAAATTCTGCGATGCCGCGGTGGTGCCGACCAGCGCGAACGCGATCAGCAGGGAGATGAGTGTCTTCTTCATGGTGTGGGGTCCGGATCCGAAACAGTCTGGCCCGTGGCAGTCTCGGGCGGTACCAAGTAGAGGTCATCGCGGTAATAACCGGCGATGGCGCGGCGCAGCGTGCGCCTGGTGTCCTGGCCTGCCGAGCCAAGACCTTTCAATTCGATTTCGAGCAGCAGGCCGTTGCTGATGTCGCCTTCGCGATTCTGCACGTAACGTCGTGACACCAGCCTGACTGCAATGCAGCAACTGTCCCACTGCACGCCAGCGATGGTTTCCAGAGCTTTCTTGTCCAGGATCGAATAGTAATAGCGTCCGACCACGCTCCAGGTGGAACTGATCGGATACAGGAACGAGAAATCAACCTGTTCGATCAGTGCCGACTGGTTGCCGGTTTGCTCCGGCAGGTCGCTGCGGAAACTCGCGTTGCGGCGGTAGCGGTAGGCGAAGTTGACGACACCGTCGTCCTTGAGCAGGTAGCGGGCGCGCACGCTGGCCAGATCCTCGCGACGGGCCTGGGGATCCCACTGATACGACGCGCCGATCGTCCAGCGATCGCTGGGCGACCAGTTGGCATCGGCGATCCATGACGACTTGCCCTGCTTGATCGGCAACTCGCCCGGCACCAACACCCGCGAGTCCTCGAAATAGCGGATCTGGCCAATGCTCGCCGACAATTTCTCGAAGCCGTCGGACTCGCGGATGAAACGAGTGGTCAACGCGGTGGTCAGCTGGTTCGCGTCGGTCTGCCGGTCGGCGCCGGAATAGCGGTTGTCGCGGAACAACTGTCCCCAGCTGAAGGTCAGCGGCTGGGTGTCGAAGATCGGCAGATTGCGCTGGTCGCGATACGGGATGTTCAAGTAATACAGGCGCGGTTCCAGCGTCTGCATGTAACCGTCGCCACCCCAGTTGAATTTGCGGTCGAAGAACAAACCGGCGTCGACGGAGGCGATTGGCAGGCTGCGCGATTGGGACGTAGCCACTTGCGCCAAGCCATTACTGGTCGCGATCCGGCCGGCCAGCGCATCGTCCAGGCGGTAGCCCGTGTAGCGGTAGGCCAGTGTCGGCCGGATGAACCAGCTGGCGCCTTCCAGCGACATCGAGACGAAGGGTTTCAGATCGACACGGGTGCCACCGGGACGAACAGGCACCGCCGAACGCGTGCCGTTGGGATTGACGAATTCGCCCGGATGCTGGAACCGCACAGCCTCGCTTTCGACGCCGGCGCTGAACCAGCGCCCGAATGGCTGCTCCCAGTTGAAATACGCGCGCGGCATGCGGTCGAAGGGCAGGAAGAATTCGGACAGCGTGTAGTCGGCAAGCTCCGAGTGGTCCGCCGACAGGCCGGCGCTCCAGTAACGCCCGCGCCCGTACAGGCCAACGTCGCTGCTCGCCGAGTAGAAGGAGATACCCGCGGAACTGCTGTTGAAATCCTCGAAATAGCGCGGATCACTGATATGGATCAGGTTGGCGCGCGCCTGCCACTGCGGTGTCAGGTTCTGGAATGCGTTGTAGACGAAATGACCGCGTTCGCGGTCGCGCAGGTCGTCATTGGGCATGTACGCGCCGGCCACGGTGCCTGCGCCCGATTCGTTGAGGTAGCGGAACTCCGCGCCCAGCAACGCGCCGCGGTTGGTCATGATGCGCGGGTTGAGGGTGGCGTCGTAGTTCGGCGCCAGGTTCACATAGATCGGCTGCCGGTAGTCGAAACCATTGCGGCTGGAGTTGGACAGCGACGGAAACAGCAGGCCGGTGCGCCGACGCTCGTCGATGGGGAACATGAACCACGGCACGTACAGCACCGGCACCTTGCCCACCCGTAGCACCGCGCCGCGCGCCACTGCGAACCCTTTTTCGGAATCGACCTCGATACTCTTGGCGCGTAGTTCCCACTCGCGGCTGCTCGGATCGCAGGTGCTGTAGGTGGCACCGTACAAGGTGCCTTGCTGGCCCTTCATCTCGATGCGATCGGCGGCACCGTTGCCGCGCCGTGACATCAGCTGGTACTGCAGCGTATCGATCTTGTGCGTATCGACGCCCTGGTTGCCCTCGGCGCGTTCGGCCACGATGCGCATGGCCTCGTCCTGGTAACGGACGTTGCCTTCGGCGACATAGGTTTCTTTTTCGTTGTCGTAGGTGAGCTTGTCGGTGCCGATGAACTGGTCGCCACGGGTCAGGGCGACGTTGCCTTGGACGATGGTGGTTTCGCCGTCCTTGCCCTCGAAGGCATCGCCTTCGATGTCGGTGGGTTGCGTGGCGCGCAATGCGGCGGTTCCGAGCAGTTTATCCGGTGCTTCCGCGAACACGGGTACGGCATCGCCGACAGGGCAGAGCGCGTAGTTGACCGGTGGATCATCGGCGGCCTGCGCCGAAAGCGACATGGCGATGCAGAATGGCAGCGGCAGCAGGCGGGGGCTCAAGCGCACAGGGCAACCCGATAGTCGGAAACGACCAGTAGCTTGACGTATCCCTTGCGCGGCGGCAACGCGAGGACCATTCTTGTTCAGGTCGAGATTCTTGAGAACGGAGGTAGCCCGATGTCAATCCCAGCGACCGAAAAAACCGATGCGCAGTGGCGCGAGACGTTGACGCCGGAGCAGTACCAGGTCTGCCGTTGCGCGGCGACGGAGCGCGCCTTCACCGGCAAGTTCTGGAACCACAAGGACGCCGGCACCTATGTCTGCATTGCCTGCGGTGCACCCTTGTTCCTGTGGGAGACCAAGTACGACTCGGGCAGTGGCTGGCCGAGCTATTTCCAGCCAATCTCTCCCGAGGCGGTCACCGAGCACGGCGACGGCAGCGCCGGGATGCAACGGATCGAAGCCAAATGCGCGCATTGCGACTCGCACTTGGGCCACGTGTTCGCGGACGGGCCGGAGCCGACGGGTTTGCGATACTGCATCAATTCCGCGTCGCTGGATTTCGTGCCGGCATCGGCGCAAGGCGGCGGCTGAGTCGCACATCGTCTTGTAGAGCGTCCTTCGACAGGCTCGGGATGAGCGCGTGTTGCTCCGCTGCTTTTGAACACCAACCGCGCAAGGCAGCGGAGCAAGCTCCGCTCTGCAAAGTCATGCAGGTCAAAATCTAGGCAGTGCGAAGCGCTCCCACATGCGCCACGCTGCATTCACGCAATGCATCAAGGTCGTAGCCACCCTCCAGCATCGACACGATCCGGCCGTGGGCATGGACATCGGCGATGGCCACCAGTTCACGTGTGATCCAGTCGTAATCCTCGGTCGCGAGCTGCAACTGGGCGAGTGGATCGCGCCAATGCGCGTCGAACCCTGCCGAGATCAAGAGCAGTTGCGGCCGGAACGCGTCCAGTGCAGGCAGTAGTTTTTCGCTCCAGGCTTTCTGGAATTGACGGCTGCCTGCGCCGGGTGGCAGGGGGGCATTGATGATGTTGCCCACGCCGCGTTCCTCGACCGCGCCGGTGCCCGGGTACAGCGGCATCTGGTGCGAGCTGATGTACAACACGCGCGGCTCGGCGGCGAAGATCGCCTGCGTGCCGTTGCCGTGGTGCACGTCGAAATCGATGACCGCCACACGTGCCAATGAATACGTCTCGAGCGCATGCGCCGCCGCGACTGCAACGCTGTTGAACAGGCAGAAGCCCATCGCGATGTCGGCGGTAGCGTGATGCCCGGGCGGCCGCACCGCGCAAAATGCACGCTTGGTCTCGCCTCCCAGCACAGCATCGGTCGCCGCAATTGCAGCTCCCGCCGCACGCAGCGCCGCTTCGGCCGACGCCGGTGACAACACGGTGTCAGGGTCGAGCATGATCCGTTCGACGGCCCTGGTTTCCAGCACACTGGTCAGCAACGATGCGTGGTGGGCGCGCAGCAACTGGCCGCGGGTCGCGCGCGGCGCGTCGTGCCAGTCGAGGTCATCGAAATTCTCTTGCAGCGCTTCGGTGACCGCGGACAATCGTTGCGGACGTTCGGCGTGACCCGGTCCCGTGTCGTGGGCAAGACAGGCTGGATGGCTGTAGATGCGCATCATTGCGGTCTCGAAGGCTGCCTCACCCCTTGCGGCGCTCGTGGTTCCACAGCACTTCACCGTGGCCGTCGGCGCGTGCAAGCACGCGCGACAACACGAACAAGAGATCCGACAGGCGATTGAGGTAACGGATCGCTTCCGGCCGCACCGAATCGTGATGCGCCAGGGTCACTGTTTCGCGTTCGGCGCGGCGCACGATGGTGCGTGCCAGATGGCAACGCGCCGCGGCCTCGCCGCCGCCGGGCAGGATGAAATCCTTCAGCGGCGGCAGTGCCTCGTTGTAGCTATCGAGATGTCGTTCGAGTGCGGTGATGTCGCTGTCGTCGATCGCCGCATGTCCGGGAATACACAACTCGCCGCCCAGATCGAACATCTGGTGTTGCACGGTGGTCAGCAGCTGGCGGATGTCATCGGCGATCTCCGCCGCAAGCACCAGGCCGATCGCGGAATTGGCTTCATCGACCGTGCCGTAGGCGCAGACCCGCGCCGAATCCTTGGCGACGCGGCTGCCATCACCCAGACCCGTGGTGCCGTCGTCGCCGGTCCTGGTGTAGATCTTCGATAGACGATTGCCCATCGGTTTCGTCAGCGGCGTTTATTGCTTGGCAAATCCGCACTGGGCAGGGCGCGCAGTACGGCAGCCGATTGCGCGACCACCACATGCAGCACGGCAGCGATGCCGACATAGATCGCCGTGGTCTGCATGAACGGCCACAGCCAGTCGTTGTAGTTCTTGGCCCAGCCCGCGAACGTCGGGTTGGCGACCGAATCGCTGAGCCAGTAGAAACCGCCCTGCGAAAACAGTTGGCACAAAACAACGGCGACGAACAGACTTGTGGCCGTCAGGCCGAGCGTGCGCCAGCGGATGCCATCACTGTGCCGCTGCAACCAGGCGCCGCCCATCCACAGGCTGAAATACGCCGGCAGCAGAAACCAGTAGCCGGGCGACACGCAATAGTGTTGCCAGAAGCTGATGCCCTGCGCGGTGATCACGAAATAATCGACGGCGACGGCCAGCCCCATCAGCACTGGAAACGCCCAGCGTGTCCAGCTGCGCAGGTAGAAGCCGCCGATGAAGAACACGGCCCATGACGCATCGGGTATGACGGCGAAATGGTTGGCGCGGGTGGCGGCCATCACGATCAACAGCAGCGTCAGGACGATGCCGCGCTGGGGATTGCTCAGGGTCATTGCAGTCTCTCCGTGCAGATAGCGACATTCTACTCCAGGGGTCCGTGGGTCGAGGATGCGCGGGTATCATTTGCCGATGCCATCACGTCCACTACCAGCAGCGCGGCACGACATCGTCATCGTCGGCGGCGGCTTGGTCGGCGCCAGTCTCGCGATCACGTTGGATCGCTTGGGCCTGGATGTCGGCTTGGTGGATGCGACGCCACCCGGATCGTTGCCGCCGGTGTTCGACCAGCGCAACCTGAGTTTCGCTGCTGCTACCGTCAATGCGCTGACGGCGCTGGGCGTGATGCAGAAACTGCAGACGCCGCCCGCGCCGATCCGGCGCATCCATGTCAGCCGCACTGGCGACTTCGGACGGGTCAAGCTCGACGCTGCCGACTATGGACGCGAGGCTTTTGGACAGATCGTCGTTGCGCGTGCGTTCGGTGATGCCCTCGAAGCACGCCTGAGCGAGTTGCCGCGACTGACCCGTTATCGACCCGCACGCTTCGTCGGCATCGAGGATGCAGGCGCCGCGCATCGCGCGATCCGGATCGATGACGATGCTTCCTCTGGCACGCAGCGAATCGAGGCGCGGCTAATCGTTGCGGCCGACGGCACGCGCAGCAGCATTCGCGACGCACTCGGCATCGCGGTCGACGAACACGACTACGCACAGACGCTGCTCATTGCGCGCATCCGCGCCCAGCGTGGGCCGGATGGAACGGCCTACGAACGCTTCGGTGATGACGGCCCGACCGCATTGCTGCCGCGAGGCGATCGTCATTTCGGCGTGATCCATGGCGTAGCGCGTACCGATGCCGATGCCGTGCTGCAATCATCCGACAGCGAGTGGCTCGCGCGCCTGCAGTCGGCGTTTGGCTGGCGGGTCGGCAAACTGCTGTCGAGTGGGCCGCGCAGTGCCTATCCGGCGATCCGCGTCGTTGCGGCACGCACGATCGACGAACGCGCCATCCTGATCGGCAACGCAGCGCAGACGATCCATCCCATCGGCGCGCAAGGCTTCAACCTTGGGCTGCGCGATGCATTGACGCTGGCCGAATTGATCGAGCAACGCGGCGGTGATCCCGGCGATCCGTCATTGCTGGATGCATATGTCGCGCGTCGCCGCGAGGACCGGATACAGACACTGAAGTTTTCCGATGGCCTGGCGCGAATTACGTCGAACGATGCATCGTTGCTGCAGCCATTGCGCAGTCTTGGCTTGATCGCCGCGGATGCATTGCCGTCGGCGCAGGCCATGCTGGTCGGCGCTGCGATGGGATATCGCGCGGATACACCTGTCTTGTGTCGGGAGGCCGTGCAGTGACACCGACCACAATGCAACGGGTAATGGAATGAACCGGCGCGCGCGCATCGATGTCGCAGTGGTCGGCGGCGGCGTGGTCGGCGCGGCATGCGCGATTGCGCTCGCGGCGCTCGATCTGGACGTCGCCCTGGTCGAAGCGATCGAGCCGCAACGCTGGGCACCGGACAAGGCCGATCTGCGCGTGTACGCATTCGCCCCGGACAACGCAAGACTGCTTGAAAGCATCGGTGTCTGGGGCGACATCCGCACGACCCGCGCGCAACCTTACCGGCGCATGCGTGTCTGGGATGCGGCCGCAGCCGGCGAGCTGGCATTCGATGCCGACGCTTTCGGACGCAATGAACTTGGCTGGATCATCGAACACGGCTTGCTGGTCGATCGTCTGTGGGGTGCGTTGCCCGAGGCGGGTGTGCATCTGAATTGCCCGGGGCAAGTCGATGCACTGGAACAGCATGACCAAGGTGTGCGCTTGCACCTCGATGACGGCACGCGATTGGATGCGCGTCTGGTCATCGCCGCCGATGGCGCTGAATCGACGGTCAGGAAGCTTGCAGGCTTCGATGTCGTGACGCACGACTATGCGCAGCGCGGACTGGTCGCTTATGTGCAGACGCAACATCCGCATCAAGACACCGCATGGCAACGCTTCCTGCCGGGTGGGCCGCTGGCGTTGCTGCCCTGTACCGAAGGTCGCAGCTCGATCGTGTGGACGCTTCCCGATGAAGAGGCCAAGCGGTTGCTGGCGGTCGATGACGACACGTTCAATCGCGAACTGACCCGGGCGTTCGATGCGCGCCTGGGCGACATGCGTGTGGATTCCAGACGCGTTGCGTTCCCGCTGCGGCGGCTGCTGGCGCAGCGCTATCTACAGGATCGCGTGCTGATCATCGGCGATGCCGCGCATGTGGTGCATCCGCTGGCAGGGCAGGGCGTCAACCTCGGCCTGCGCGACGTTGCCGCGTTGCGCGACAGCATTCGCGATGCGCAAACGCGCGGCGCGGACTTCGCGGCATCGCAACGATTGTTGCGCTGGGCGCGGACGCGCAAGAGCGAGAACGCGGCGGCTGCGTACGCCTTCGACGGCCTGAATCGCTTGTTTTCCAACGATGGTGTCGCCGTATCGTTGTTGCGCGGACCATTACTTGGCTTGGCGGGAAAACTTCCGGTGTTGCCGCACGCGTTGTGGCGCAGGGCAGCAGGGTTGTAGGAATTGTCGACGATTGCTCATGGTTCGTCTCTCGCGAAATCCAGTTCTCGAGAATTCGTTAGGCAAGCTCAGGGTCTGCGCGGACTTGATCCGGAGATGAGCGGCTCTTTGACAGGCTTGGATAAGGTCGTCATCGCTTTTGCAGGAGCGCCCCTGGGCGCGCGGGGGCGTGATCCGGGAAGCCCACCACCCCCCCAGGGGGGCCCGCGACAC
>JAJAYW010000169.1 GCA_026786005.1 Lysobacter sp.
CCCGGGGTTTTTTGGGGGGGGGGTTTTGTGCGCGCCGCGGGGGGGGGTTTGGGGGCTTCGCGTCGCCCCCCCCCGCCCCCGGCCCCGCTCCTACAAAAAGCGCCTGCGTGTCTTCTCGAATGTCGGCGCGTCACATCAAACAACCTCACCGCCATTACCATCGCCGCATGGACTGGATCGATCTGCGCAGCGACACCGTCACCCGCCCGGGACCGGCGATGCGCGCGGCGATGTTGCAGGCCGAAGTGGGCGACGACGTGTACGGCGACGATCCCACGGTCAACGCGCTGCAGCAACGGCTGGCCGATGATCTGGGCTTCGAGGCCGGCCTGTTCGTGCCCAGCGGCACCCAGTCCAACCTGCTGGCGCTGATGGCGCATTGCCAGCGTGGCGACGAATACGTGGTCGGCATGGAGGCGCACACCTACAAGTACGAAGGCGGCGGCGCGGCGGTGCTGGGTTCGATCCAGCCGCAACCGATCGTGCAGGCTGAAGACGGCACGTTGCCGCTCGATGCGGTCGAGCGCGCGATCAAGCCGATCGATCCGCACTTCGCCCGCACAAAACTGGTGTGTCTCGAGAACACCTGGCACGGTCGTCCATTGCCGCTGGCGTATCTGGCCGACATTCGCAATCTGTGCGCGCGTCGCGGGCTGGCATTGCATCTGGACGGCGCGCGCTTGTACAACGCGGCGGTCGCGCAGGACGTAGGCGTGCGCGCGATCGCGCAGTATTTCGACAGCGTCTCGGTGTGCCTGTCGAAAGGTCTCGGTGCGCCGGTTGGCTCGGTGCTGCTCGGCGCGCACGCGTTGATCGAGACCGCACGGCGTTGGCGCAAGGTCGCCGGCGGCGGCATGCGCCAGGCCGGCATCCTCGCCGCCGCGGGTGTGTATGCGCTCGATCATCATGTTGCCCGCCTGGCCGACGATCATGCGCGCGCGGCCCGGCTTGCCGATGCGTTGCGGGATCTGCCCGGCATCGACGTCATCGGCCAGCACACCAACATGGTGTTTCTGGAAGTGGCCTCTTCACAGGTGGATGCGTTGAAGCCGTACATGGAGGCCGCGCACATCCGGTTGTCGATCGGCGATGGTCCGGGCATTCGCTTGGTCACGCATCTCGATATCGACGACGCGGGTTTGTCGCGCGTGATCGAAGCGTTTCAGCACTTTTGACTTTGTAGGAGCGTACCTGGGCGCGATGGGGCTTTCCCGGTAACGCCTCTCGCGCCCAGGTGCGCTCCTTCAAAAACGCTAACGCAGCAGCATACGGATGAATTTGTCGACTTTGAAATAGGGCGGCTTCAACCAGTCGCTGGCCGCGCGACGCGACTGCCACAGGATCGGCAACTGCTTGCTGTAGGCATCGAACCCGGCTTTGCCGTGATACGCGCCCATGCCGCTGGGGCCGATGCCCCCGAACGGCAACGCGTTGATGCCGAAATGCAGCAACGTGTCGTTGACGGTGACGCCGCCGGCCAGCGTGTTGTGCAGGATTTGCTCGATGTTGTCGCGATCATGGCTGAAGGGATACAGCGCCAGTGGACGGCCATGCCTGTTGACGTAGGCGATCGCGTCATCGAGCGAGTCATAGGACTTGATCGGCAGGATCGGCCCGAAGATCTCGTCCTGCATCACCTGCGCATCGTCGCCGGGATCGATCACCAGTGTCGGTGCAAACGAAAGCGGCGCATCGCTGGCTTCGGCGAGTGCGATCACGTGGTGGCCGCGCGTGCGGGCATCGTCGAGATACCCGCTGAGCCGTTGGAATTGGCCATCGTTGATGATGCGCGTGTAATCGTCGCCGGACGTGCTGCCGTAACGCCGCTGCACCTCATCGCGCAACGCGGCCACCAGCGCATCGCGACGTTGCACATCGACCAGCACGTAATCGGGCGCGATGCAGGTCTGGCCGCCGTTGAACCACTTGCCGGTGGCCAGCCGCGCGGCGGCCTGCTCAAGCGGAAAATCCGCGCAGACGATCGCCGGCGACTTGCCGCCGAGTTCCAGCGTGACCGGGGTGAGGTTTTGCGCGGCGGCCGCCATGACCTTCCTGCCGACGGCGGTCGAACCGGTGAATACCAGATGGTCGAACGGTAGCGCGGAAAATTCCGATGCGATGTCGGCGCCTCCCAGCGCGACGGCGACGCGATCGGCGGGAAACACATCGGCCAGCAGCGTGCGCAGGAATTGTGCGGTGCGTGGCGTGTGTTCCGACGGCTTCAGATAGACGTGGTTGCCGGCCGCGATCGCGGTGACCAGCGGAATCAAGGCCAGGTTCACCGGATAATTCCAGGGCGAAATCACGCCGACCACGCCAACGGGCTGCGCGCGGATTTCCGCGCGAGCCGGCCAGAACTTCCAGCCCACGCCGACGCGTTTCGGCCGCATCCAGCGGCGCAGGTGCGCCAGCAAGTGGTCGATCTCGCCGAGTACGGTCATGCCATCGGCAATCAGTGATTCATGTTGCGAGCGGTGGCCGAAATCCTCGGAGATGGTGTTCGCCATTTCGTCCAGCCGCGATTTCAAAGTCGCACGCAGGCGCAGCAGGTCATCACGGCGTTGATGGTAATCGGGCTTGGCTGCCTGCCATGCGGATCGCAGCCGGTCGAGTGTCGGGTGCAGTTCGCTGGTGGAGGTTTCGCTGATTGCCGGGGTGGTGGTCTGCATGCACCGCAGTGTAGACGTGTGCTGCGATGCAGTCCTGATTGCGTCCTTCGCAGGGTAGGCTGGCCCACCGTCTTCGTGACCGGAACGAAGGGCGGTGGGTCGAGACCCACCCTAGCACTCCGCAGCACACAGAGTTTCCGGGTTCCAGAACATGCGCCCGTACAATCGCGTCATGCAAACCGTGCGTCCCTACCTCGACACGCTTCCGCAACTCGGTGAGCGCGTCTACATCGATCCTGCTGCCACCGTGATCGGCGATATCGTGCTCGGCGACGATGTCTCGATCTGGCCGATGACCGTGGTCCGCGGCGATGTCAACTTCATCCGCATCGGCGCACGCAGCAACGTGCAGGACGGCACCGTAATCCACGTCAGTCACGACGGCCCGCACGCGAAGCTGGGCGGGTTCGCCACGATCATCGGCGAGGACGTCACCATCGGCCACAAGGCCATCATCCATGCGTGTCGCATCGAGGACGCGGCGTTGATCGGCATGGGCGCGATCGTGCTCGACGGCGCGGTGGTGAAGAAGCACGGCTTCGTCGGCGCGGGCGCGCTGGTCGCGCCGGGCAAGATCGTCGGCGAGGGCGAGTTGTGGCTGGGGAATCCGGCGAAGAAAGTGCGGATGCTGAGCGATGCGGAAATCGAGGCGCTGTATTACAGCGCGCAGCACTACATGCGTTTGAAGGATCGCTACCTCGCTGCAGCACCGATGCCCCACGAGGACTTCCTTCGGTCGTAGGAGCGGCTTCAGCCGCGAGCGCTGGCGGTGCGGGCAACCTGCAAATCCCGCGAGCTGGAGGTGCACGTGTTCACGAGTTCCGCACCAATACAAAAACTTGAAGCCCGGTGCTGCGGAGGCGCAACCCATGAGTTTTTGTAGGAGCGGCGGCGGGGGGCGCCCGCGGCGGGGCGGCGGTCGGGTGCC
>JAJAYW010000170.1 GCA_026786005.1 Lysobacter sp.
ATTCTTGTCTGGTTACAACACGGTGGGCGACTGTAGCGCAGGCAGCGCTGCAAATGAAAACGGCCGGGTCAACCCGGCCGCTTCAGTGCACTGTCGTTACCGGCGCTGATCAGAACTCGTACTTGAAGCCCATCTGCAACGACCACTGGGAAATACCGTTGGTCTGGCCGTCGGAGTTGGTTGGAATACCAAATGCCGTGGCCTGGCCGAACTCGGTCCCGCTGCGGTAGCCATAGACGTACTTGCCGGTGGCCGGGTTGATGCCGATCAGGCTGGCCGTTGCCAGGTTGGCATTGAAGCCATAGTCGACGATTTCGCCCCACTCACTGTTCAGTAGGTTGCCCACGTTCTGGATGTCCATCCAGACCTTGGACTTGTGCCCGCTGAAGAAACCGGGCAATTCCTGGCTGATGCGCAGGTCGAAGGTGTTGACCCAGCCGGCGCGGAAAGCATTCTCCGGCGCGTAGCTGCCGGCATAGTCGCCCAGACCGTCCTGCGTGCGCAGCCAGTCGAAGAAGGCCTGCTCCATCGCCGGATTGGCCGTGAACACACCGGTGGAGCTGAGCGAACCGAACTGCACATCGCCCGGGCCCGACGGCACGTAGAACAGATCGTTGAAGGTGCGACCGTCACCGTTTGCATCACCAGTGAAGATGTAGCTATAGGGGCGGCCGCTGCGGCCTTCGTAGAACACGCCGACCTGCGTTTCGTAATCCCCAAAGAGCTTGTGCTTCCAGTTCAACGTGCCGGAAATGCGGTCCTTGATCTCGTAGCGCGCGGTGTTGGACTGCTCTTCGTTGATGTTGAACCCGAGTTGGCCGCCAAACCCCGAACCGGCAGTGGAACTGGTCAAAGATCCGACTTCGGTGGCGTTGGTGTAGGTGTAGCCCAGTGTCCACGACCAGTCGCTTTCAGCGGACCACGGCTTGTTCAGCGAAACGGTCAGCTGCTGGCTCTTTCCCTTGTTGGTGTTCTCGATCTTGTAGACGTCACCGAACAAGCTGTTGTTGCGGAAGCGCGCCGGGTTGGTGGCGGTGGTATTGGGCGCGTTGCAGGGGTTGCTGGCGTTGAGGCAGGGCGTTGTGTTGCCAAATGGCCTGGGGCTCCTCGGGTTCCAGTACAGCACGCGACCATCCGGGCCGAGGTAACCGGGCCCGACGTTCAGGGTGCGATAGAACAGCCCATCCTTGACGTCGGCCAGCAGCAGTTCGGCAGATCCGACGATTCCGTACCACGGCAGTTCGTGATCGATCGCCAGGTTGGCCTTCCAGATGGACGGCAGCTTGAAGTCCGGCGCAATCACGTTGACGTTGCGGTTGGCGCTTGCCGCCGGCGGAATCGTTGGGTTAAGACCGTCGGGGTTAAAGCGTGTTGTCAGGCAGGTCGCATTGGGGCTCGATGGTGCCGGGCCGGTGTAAGCGCAGTTCCGATAGTTCGAATAGGCGATGTAGTTCAGCCCGGTGCTGTTGTACGAATTGCCTACCCACACCTGCGGCGCGTCCCCCTGAAACAGGCCGACACCGCCGCGCAACTGGGTGGGGCGCTCGCTGTCGAACGTGTAGTTGAAGCCGAAGCGCGGCTGGATGAGGAATCCACCGCCGTAGGTGACGGAATTGTCCAGGCCGAAGCCACCTGTCCACGCGCCGGTGACGGGATTAATGGTCTGCGGGCCCGCAAAGGTGGCGTTGTAGGTGGGCTGCGGGCTGGTTTCGAACTTGTCGCCGCGCAGGCCGAACGTCAGGGTCAGGTTTGAAGTGGCGTACCAGGTGTCCTGGACGAACAGACCGAGGCCCTTGTTGGCGTATTGGGCCGGCACCGAACCGGGGGCGGTCTGGTACTGCAGGTCGTAGTCGAAGTAGATGCCGTTCCTGAAATTGTCGAGGCCGTAGAAGCTGTAGTTGCCCCAGGAGTCCTGCAGGAAGTAGTTGTAGATGTCGTTGTCGCTGTACTCGGCGCCGAACTTGATGTCGTGGTCGCCCAGCGTCCAGGTCGCGGCCCCGTAGTAGTTCCACGTCTCCGTCGACAGGGCATTCCCCATCGAACTGCGCTCGGTGCCGATGCGGATAAGGTCACCCGCGGTGGGGAAATTGGTCGGGTTGCCATCCTCGAAATAAACCTGGACCGTAGGCGCGGTGGTGGGATTGACGCGGATAGCGCTGTAGTCGCGGAACGAGACCTTGAACTCCGTGGAAAAATTCTCGGCCCAGTCGCTGAATAGCTGGGCCACGTAGCTTTCCACGGTCTTCTCGTGGTTGTACCAGTTGGAACTCAGGGAGAGCGCGCTTTCAGTCGAAGCTTCCGGGCGTACGCGCGTCTGATCGAGCTTGCTGTAGCGCAGGCTGGCACGATGGTCGTCGTTGATGTTCCAGTCCAGCTTCAGCGCATATTCTTCCAACTCGGTATCACCGCCAGCCAGTCCACCGGCGTCGAAACCCCACACTTCGCGCGCGATTCGCCGCACTTCGGCTACATCCGTGGCGGTGAAGTCGCCGCCCGCCGCGAGCGGGTTGGTTCCCAGGCTACCGCCGGCCGGACCGATGTCGGTCTGCTTGAGTTTCTCGTAATTGGCGAAGAAGAACAGTTTGTCCTTCAAGATCGGGCCACCAACGGTGAAACCGTAGGTCTTGTCTTCAGAGAATTCGTCGAAAGGCAAGCCGGCGACATTCAGGGTGCTACCGGCGACACGGGCCGGGTAGTCACCAAACCAATCGCCATCACGGTAGGTGCCATAGACCGAACCGTGATATTCGTTGGTGCCCGACTTGGTGACGGCGTTGATATTGGCACCTGCCGCGCCTGCAATGGTGACGTCGTAGTTCGACAGGCTGATGTCCAAGGCTTCGATCGCCTCCATCGACACTGGCTGGCGCTGGGTCGGCAGGTTGTTGCCTTCGATGCCGAAGGTATCGCTGGCGGAGACGCCGTCGATGGTGATCTTGTTGAAACGCGGATTCTGACCGCCGGCACTGATGCTGCCCGAGGCACGGTCGGTAAAGGCCACGCGCGGATCCAGGCGCATGTAGTCCTGGATGTTGCCATTGATCGACGGCAGTGCCTGGATCGTTTGCTGGCCAACGCTGGTACCTGCTCCCATCTTGGTGGCACTGAAAACACTTTCGGCACTACTGCCAACCACGGTGACCGCTTCCATCGCGGTACCGCTTCCGAGCGCCGCATCGACCGTGCTCGTCTGGTTCAGGGCCAAATAGACGTTGGACTCGATCTTGCTCCCCTCGCCTGCCTTGCTCACCGTGATCGTGTAGGGACCACCAACACGCAGACCTCGCGCGCTGTAACGGCCATTCGCATCGGTCGTGAGGCGATTCACCGTACCCGACTCCACGTGCGTGATGACGACTTCCGCACCGGCAACCGGCTGTCCACCGGCACCCACGACTTGGCCGCCGACACCGGCTGACGTGCTCTGAGCAAAAACAGGGGCTGCGGCGAGCGCAACCATCAAACCCAGCGACAACTTGGAGAGCCGGGCGCGATTGGAATGGGTCATTTTTTATAGCCTCAATGCGTAGATCACGATGGCGCGGTCGCGTCACGTGGTTGGCGAAATATTGTGGAGCCCCTGTCCAGAAACGACGTACACGCAGCCGCACCGGTTAACGACAGATTAACACGTTAGCCCGGCGTGATGACAGTCAAATGACAGTCTCAAACAGACGTAACCCACTGTCTGAATTGAATTATTGAGCCTGCTGAGCTATCGCAGCTAAGTCACTGTTTACTGGTCGCGGCTACCCCGGGCCGATGCCCAGATACGCGGTGAGGCCGTCCAGGAACATCTGCACTGACAGCGCCACCAGCAACATGCCCATCAAGCGCTCGACCGCAGTGAGGACGCGCTGGCCCAGCCATTTGTAGAGCAGCGTGGCCGACATCAGGATCACCGCCGTGGCCAGCCACGCGATGATCAGCGCCAGGCTCCATTCGGCCATGCGGTCGGGTTCCTGGCTGCCCATCAGCATGACTGCGGCCATCCCCGATGGCCCCGCGATCATCGGGATCGCCACCGGCACGATGAAGGGCTCACCACCGGGCAGCTCGCCCATCACGCCTTCGGCGGTCGGGAAGATCATGCGGATGCCGATCAGGAACAGCACGATGCCGCCGGCGATCGACACCGACTCCTGGCGCAGGTGCATTGCCTCCAGCGCGTACTGGCCGAACCACAGGAACAGCAACAGCACCACCAGGGCGATGACCAGTTCGCGCGCCATCACCAGGCGCTGCCGCTTGGGCGTCAGTGGCCGCAACAGGCTAAGCACCACCGGCACGTTACCGAGTGGATCGAGGATCAGGAACAACAGCAATGCAGCGGCAGCGACGGTCATGCGCGCGCGCTCCATACCTCGCCGCGATGGGGCGCGCCTTCGGCCGACAACAGCGTGACGCATGCATCCGCGTAATCAGCCGGATCGTGCGATTGGCGGTCGTTGTCCTCGACATAGGCCTTGGAGCGCAACGCGGTACGCATCGGCCCGGGTTGCAAGCCGGAGACGCGCACGGAACCCGCCGCAAGCTCGGCGTGCAGGATTGACACCAACGCGGCGCGTGCCTGTTGCGCGACGCCGTAGCCACCCCAGTACGCTTGCGTGACGCGAGACACATCGTCCAGTGCGAATACGACAGATGCATCGTGCGCGCGTTTGAGCAACGGAAGACACGCCTGCGTCAGCCACCATGGCGCGGTGACGTTGACGTGCAGCGCGCGTGCGAACGCAGCGGGGTCGGTATTTTCCAGCGGTGACAACCCACCGAACTCCGCAGCGCAATGCAACACGCCATCAAGGTGGCCGAGTTCGGCTTCGATACGCCCGGCAAGCTCTGCATAGTCATCGGGCGAGGCGCCTGCCAGGTCCAGCGGGTACATCAGCGCTTCTGCACCTGCGCTGGCAATCGCGTCATGGACATGATTCAACTTCGGCACGTTGCGCCCCAGCAACACGACGGTTGCGCCTGCGCGCGCCGATGCAATCGATGCCGCCTGGCCCAGGCCACCATGCGCGCCGGCAATCAACACCACGCGGCCGGACAATGCACCTGCGTTTGCGATGACCGGCATTGCGGGCACGCGCGCCGTGCTCACACTGATTTGGTTTCGGCAACCATCTGCGCAAGTTCGCCGGACTCGTACAACTCCAGCGCGATATCGCAACCGCCGATCAACTCGCCGTTGATGAAGAGCTGCGGGAAGGTCGGCCAGTTGGAATAGCGGGGAAGGTTGGCGCGGATTTCGGGCTCTTCCAGGATATTGACCGTGTGCAATTGCGCGGCGCCAGCGGCCTTGAGCGCCTGCACGGTGCGGCTGGAAAACCCGCACATCGGGAACTGCGGGGTGCCCTTCATAAACAGGACGATCGGATGGCCTTCGACTTCGGCCTGAATCCGTTCCAAAACTGACATGACGTGTTCTCCTGACTTGACGGACCGGACGTTTGCGCGCGAGGCGGACGTTGAGCGCATAACGGATGGATCACGTCCGTCCGGTAAACTGGCATTGTATCGCGCGGCTGCTGCGCGACGCTTCCCTCGCAACCCCCAGGAGCCCGTCATGGCCATTGAATTGCCCGCCCTGCCCTACGATCGCACCGCGCTGGAGCCGCATATTTCCGGCGAAACGATCGATTACCACTACGGCAAGCACCACAAGACCTACGTTGACAACCTCAACAAGATGATCGAAGGCACCGAGTTCGCGGATATGGCGCTCGAGGACATCGTGCGCAAGTCGCAGGGCGGCATGTTCAACAACGCCGCGCAGACTTGGAACCACACGTTCTACTGGAATTGCCTGGCGCCCAACGGCGGCGGCGAGCCCTCGGGCAAGGTGGCCGATGCGATCAACAAGGCATTCGGTGATTTCGGCAAGTTCAAGGAACAATTCAGTGACACGGCCATCAAGACCTTCGGTTCCGGCTGGGGCTGGCTGGTGCAACGTCCCGATGGTGCGCTGGCCCTGGCAAGCACGCCGAACGCCGCGACACCGCTGACCGGCGACGACACCCCGCTGCTGACCTGCGACGTGTGGGAACACGCGTACTACATCGATTACCGCAATGCGCGGCCGAAGTACGTGGAGTCGTTCTGGAACCTGGTCAACTGGGATTTTGTTGCGTCGAACATGAAGTAAGGCGAATTCGTTATCGCTTAAACAAACGGCCGGGAAATCCCGGCCGTTTTTTTGGCGACGTTCACCCATCCGCTTCCGCACTTGTAGAGCGGAGCTTGCTCCGCTGCTTTTGCAATTCACCAAAGACCAGCGGAGAAAGCTCCCCTCTACAGGACGGCTTCGCATCCATCTGAAACGGCAGGTGGCAACGGTTTCATTTGCGTGCGTGCAAACGCGATGTGACCGGTGCCACCTGCGCCTGGCGGCCCGATATTGCGCCGACGCGTTCCAGTGCAGAAACCAGCTCGGTTGCCGAATCAGCACGCAGCGTCGAGTGACCCACCTTGCGACCGCTGCGTGGCGACTTGCCATAGTCATGCCAGTGCCCGCCAGGTTCGCGCAGGACCATCAACGATTCCGGCAATTCGCCGACCCAGTTCAGCATGCAGGCGTGGCCGAGCATGCGCGTATCGCCCAGCGGCAAACCCAGCACCGCGCGCAAGTGATTCTCGAACTGCGATGTCTCCGCGCCTTCGATCGTCCAGTGCCCGGAGTTGTGCACGCGTGGTGCGAGTTCGTTGGCGAGCAACTCGCCGTTGTGGCAGAACAATTCCAGCGCGAACACGCCGACGTAATCGAGCGCATCCGCCAGCGTCCTTGCATGTCTGAATGCAGTCTCGGCCAACGCGGCATCGGTTTTGGCCGGAGCAAGACTGGCAGACAACACGCCATCGACGTGCCAGTTTTCCGTCAGTGGCCACGTGCGGAATTCGCCATCGCGGCCGCGTACTGCAATCACGCTCAATTCGCGCTCGAACGGGACGAATGCTTCGAGGATCAGGCCGACGGTCTCCGCCTGCGCACCCAGCGCGTCCCACGCCGCAACGATGTCCTGCACGCGCTTGATGCGAAACTGTCCCTTGCCGTCGTAACCGAGGCGGCGCGTCTTGAGGATGCACGGCACGCCAATCCGCACGATGGCGGCATCGAGTTCATCGCGCGATGCGATCGCCGCGAATTCCGGGACCGGGATGTCCAACTCGCGGAACAAGGTTTTTTCGGCGAGCCGGTCCTGTGCCACCGCCAACGCGCGCGGATTGGGGAACACCGGCACGCGCTCGGACAACCACTGCGCGGATTCGGCGGGCACATTCTCGAAATCGAACGTGACCACATCCACCTGCTGCGCGAACTGCGCCAGCATGGCTTCGTCACGATAGTCGCCGACCAGCATCGGCACGTATTGCCCTGCGCAGGCATCGGGCGCGGTGTCCATGACCAGGAAGCGCAGACCGAGCGGCGCACCGGAGAGTGCAAGCATGCGGGCCAGCTGTCCACCGCCCAGGATGCCAACTGTTGTCATGTGCGCGGATCGTCGTTCGACGTCACATCGTCGGTCTGTCGCTGGCGGAACGCGATGAGCGCCGCAGCGATCTGCGTGTCGTCGTTGGCCAGCATCGCGGCGGCGAACAACGCCGCATTCGATGCACCTGCGGCGCCGATTGCAAACGTCGCCACGGGAATGCCCGCGGGCATTTGCACCATCGACAGCAGCGAATCGAGGCCGTTCAATGCCTTGCTCTGCACCGGTACGCCAAGCACCGGGACCACGGTCTTGGCCGCGAGCATGCCCGGCAGGTGCGCGGCGCCGCCGGCCCCCGCAATGATCGCCCGCAATCCTCGTTGTGCAGCGCTGGCGGCATATTCAAACAAGACATCCGGCGTGCGATGTGCGGACACCACACGCACTTCATGGGCGATGCCGAGCGCTTCGAGTTTCTGCGCTGCGTGCTGCATCGTCTCCCAATCGGAACGGGAGCCCATCACGATGCCGATCAATACAGGCCCCGACGGGTCTTTCGGCTTGGCAGCCATGTCTGTCCCCTGTCGCAAAGACGTATTCTACCGGCCTCCAGCAACCACGGCACCGACATGGATCGCAAACTTCTCGACATTCTTGTCTGCCCGGCGACGCGGCAGCCGCTGGCCAGGCTCGACAAGCGCGGCCTGGATGCTGTGAACCGGGCGATCGCAACCGGCGCGATCACGCGCGTCGATGGCACCGTACAGGCAGCTGCGATCCGTGAAGCCCTGGTCACGCGTGATGCCAAGACGGTGTACCGGATCGACGACGGGATCCCGGTGCTGCTGATCGAGGAAGGCATCGCCACGGCGCAAATCAGCGATTTCGTGCGCGCGTGAGCGTCGCCCTGGTTCCGCCAACGAGCGATGTGATCGACGCGGACATCGCACGAGCGTTGGCCGAGGATCTTGGCAGCGGTGACGTGACCGCGGCATTGCTGCCCGATCATGCGGACGTCGCCTATCTGCTATGCAAGGAAGATGCCGTCATCGCCGGTCGGCCGTGGTTTGACGCCTGCCATCGCGCGCTGAATCCGCAGGTACACATCGAATGGCGCGTGTCCGAAGGCGATCGCGTCGCGGCGGGCACGGTGCTCGCAAACCTCGACGGGCGCGCGCGCGCGCTGGTCAGCGCCGAGCGCGCGGCATTGAATTTCCTGCAGACCCTCAGCGGCACGGCCACCACAACGGCGGCGTATGTCGCTGCCGTTCGCGGCACCAAGGCGCAGATCCTCGACACGCGCAAGACCATTCCCGGACTGCGGCTGGCACAGAAATACGCGGTGCGCGCGGGCGGCGGCGGCAACCATCGGATCGGTTTGTACGATGCGGTGATGCTGAAGGAAAACCACATCCGTGCCGCCGGTTCGCTGATGGCTGCCATCCACGCCGCGCGCGCAATGCATGCGCAACTGCCGTTGATCGTTGAAGTGGAAACACTGGCGCAATTGCAGGAGGCCTTGTTGGCGGGCTGCGAACGCATCCTCATTGACGACTTCGATCGAGCTACACGGCGCAACGCAGTGCGGATCGCGGCCGGACGGATTCCGCTGGAAGTATCGGGCGGCGTCGACTTGGCCACGGTGCGATCAATCGCCGAAGACGGCGTCGATTACATCTCGATCGGCGGCTTGACCAAACATGTGCATGCCATCGATCTATCGATGAAACTGGGCCGCCCGGGCGGCTGATCGGCCGGTCAGCTGATTGTGGCTGGCGTCAACGCAACAACCACAACATGGTCAGGGTCGCGGATGCGAGCGCTGCGATCACCAGCCACCGCCACCCCCGGGATACCGGTCGGCCCACGGCGCGTGCGTGTTGTGTGGCGTGTACCTGTGCGGCCTGGCCAGGGGCAACCAAGAGAAATCGTTGCTTGTCGAAGCCGATTTCATCGCCGGCGACGGCATGTCCGTTGTGCACACGCTTGCCGTTGATGAAGCAACCGTTGGCCGAACCCAGATCCTGGATTTCCAATCCTGCCGCTCCAGGCGTCAGACACGCGTGCTGGCGCGAAATGCCGCGTTCGTCGAGACGCAAGTTGCATTCGGGTGCGCGTCCGATGGTGGTGGTGCCGACCACGGGATAGGTGCGGCCAAAGGCATCGCCTGACACGCCGCGCAATACGTATTTGGGGAGGACCGGGCGGATCGTGGTCGCGCCTGGATCGTCATTGGCCGAATCCGGCATCGACGGGTCAATGGAAGTCCGATAACCCCTGGGAGCGGCGGTATCCACTGACGCCAGACGCGCGAGCACCCCATCCACTGCAACGGTATCGCCCGGACGCAGTGCGATCACGCCATCCACGTCACGGCCATTGACGTTGACGGAAGTGCCGGTCGGTACCTGCAGCATGACGCCATGCGGGCCGACGTTGAGTTCGCAATGCCGCGGCATCACGCCGGGACGATCCAGCACGATGTTCGACTGCGGATCGGAACCGATCTTGTTGACACCGGGCCCCAGCAGCACCTGAGGATGTTCGCCGCCCGGAAAGATTAGTTTCATGTGCCTAAGCTCACTCCACAGCATGTGAATTTGTTGAAAAGAGACTTGCGCAATGCGCCAGCGGTCGCCACATTGCAGGGATGTCCACACTACTCTTTCTGATGATTGCAGGTGCGCTTGGGTTCGCACTTTGGAATAGCGCGCGCGCCGCTGCCGAGCGGGCCGAAGCCCTAGGGCGCGATGCCTGCAACTCCGCCGGGGTGCAGTGGCTGGACCAGACCGTGCATGCCTCCGGCCTGCGTGTAAATCGCGGCCACAACGGGCGGCTGGGCTTCGAACGCAGCTTCCGCTTTGAATATTCGCGCGATGGCCACGACCGGCAGATCGGAAAACTGGTGTTGCGTGGCGATCGACTGGTGGGCTTCAGCGGGCCGCTCGCGCAGGACCGGGAACGCACGTTGTACGACACGTCTATTTGATGATTCGCAAATGCGCGCGCTTGCCTGCAGGCGTGGCATGGTCTGGCGGTGACGGCGGCGGCGTCGAGTTGTCCGGACTGGCGCTGATGATGTCGTCCGGCAACGCCATGCCCTGCCCGGTTTCCCGTGCGTAGATCGCCAGAACCGCAGCTATCGGCACCATCACCGACTGACTGACGCCGCCAAAGCGCGCAGTAAAGGTCACGGCCTCATTGCCCAGCTCCAATCGGGTCACCGCGCGCCCGGCGATGTTCAAGACCACCTTGCCGTCTTTCACCGCACTCAACGGTACCTGCACCGAAGGCTGCATCGCGTCGACCAGCAAATGCGGTGTCATGCCGTTTTCTGCAATCCATTCGTAGAGTGCCCGCAACAGGTAGGGGCGGTGACTCGTCATCCTGGGCGTCTCGTCACTCATGCGAATACCTCAACACCCCGCTTCAATTGGGACGGTCACTTTGGCAAAACGTCTGCCGGGTCAGGCCGGCATGTCGCGAAGCTTCTTTTCCTCATCCGTCAGGCTGCGCACGAAGCCGGGGTTGCGGAAAATACGATTGCCATAGTCCTCCATCGCCTTGCCGTCTTTGGGCATCGGGATCCCGAGCCATGGCAGGCGCCAGATGATCGGCGCCATCGCGCAGTCGGCCAGGCTCATCTCCGGATTGAGGAAGAACTTGCTGGCCTTGAACAACGGCAGCGAAGCGGTCAGCAACTCCTTCAAGCGCTTGCGGCCGTTCTCGGCCTGCTGCTTGTTGCCAAGTTGCACTGCTTGCACCTGCGGCACCCAGTCGTGTTCGATGCGCAACATCGCCAGACGCAGGCGCGCGCGCGACAAGGGGTCGACCGGCATCAATGGCGGGTGTGGGTATCGCTCGTCGAGGTACTCACTGACCACCGATGCGGAATACAGCACCAGTTCCCGCTCCACCAGCGTCGGTACCGAGTGGTAGGGATTGAGGTCGATCAGGTCTTCCGGCGGATTCTGCGAGTCGACAGGAACGAAATCGTAGGTGACGCCCTTCGCGGCCAGCACCAGACGCACGCGATGACACAAGACTTCATCGACGGAAGAAAACAGCGTGAGTGCGTTACGCATGCGCGGACTTGCAGCCATCATCGATTCCTCCTTCAACCAGGCGCCGCCCACCCCTTGCGGGCGATCGCCAACCATCGAAGCGAAATCGAATTCCATCGACAAACCCGCAGACCTGCGGGCTTAGCGCGTGACGCACGGCCTCAACGGCACGTCTCGTCAAGAATCCGTATCAACGCCTCAGTGTACGTCCTTCCAGTATTCGGTCTTCAGCAGCCACGCAAGGAAGGTAAAGAACGCAAGGAACAGGATCACCCAGACCCCCATCGCCTCGCGCTTGAGCACGGCGGGTTCGCCGGCATATTCCAGGAACGCAGTGATATCGCGCGCCACTTGGTTGAACTGTTCGGCTTCTAGGGTACCGGCTTGCGCCATCACCAGTTTTTCGACGGGACGCTCGCCGGTGGCATCGGCCTTGCCATATTCGGCGCGCTGCAATCCCTGCATCTGCCACAACGGATTGGGCATCGACGCATTGGGAAACAGTTGGTTGTTCCAGCCGAGCGGGCGCGATTCGTCGAGGTAAAACGATTTGAGGTAGGTATAGATCCAGTTGCTGCCGCGCACGCGTGAAATCACGCTGAGGTCGGGTGGTGTTTGTCCGAACCATTGCTGGGCGTGGTCGGCCGGCATCGCGGTCTGGATGGTCTCGCCGAACTTGGCGCCGGTGAGGTTGAGGTTGTTCATGACCTCGTCCTCGCTGAGGCCGAGGTCCTCGCCAATGCGCGAGTAACGCAGGTACTTGAGCGAATGGCAGCCCGAACAATAGTTCATGTACAGCTGCGCGCCGCGCTGCAGCGATACACGGTCGCCCAGATCGGTGCCTGACTGCTGGGTAGCGCTGCCCTCGGAAGCGATTGCAGCAACCGACAGCACCAAGCCGGCGATCAGCGTGACCAGCTTTGGAAGAAACGTCTTAGTCATGGGTCGTGACCCGCTCCGGCACCGGTTTGGTCTTGTCGATTTTGGTCCAGATCGGCATGGTGATGAAGAACATGAAGTACAGGAACGTCAGCACGCGTCCGATGATAGTTTCCACTGGATCGGTACCCGGACCTGCGCCAATCTTGCCGAGCCAGACGAAACTGATCGCCAGGATGCCCAGCATCACCTTCGACAGCAGACCGCGGTAACGGTACGACTTGACCCTGGAACGATCGAGCCAGGGCACCAGGAACAACACCGCGATCGCGGAGAACATCACGATCACGCCGCTGAGCTTGTGCGGAATGACCCGCAACATCGCGTAGTACGGCGTGTAGTACCACACCGGCTTGATGTGCTCGGGCGTCACCAAGCGATTGGCTTCGGTAAAGTTGTCGTGTTCCAGGAACCAGCCGCCCATGGTCGGCGCAAAGAAGATGATGAACGCGGCCAGGATCAGGAAAAACCCGACGAAGACCGAGTCCTTGACCGTGTAGTACGGGTGGAACGGGATGCCGTCTGCGGGCGCGGTCGGCGACCAGCGGTTGCCCTTCGGTCCCTTCTTGATCTCGACGCCGTCGGGATTGTTGGAACCCACTTCATGCAGCGCGCCAAGGTGCAGCACCACCAGCAGCAACAACACCAGCGGCAACGCGATCACGTGCAGCGCGAAGAAACGGTTGAGCGTGGCATCGGCCGGCAGGTAATCGCCCATGATCCATTCGGTCAATCCCTGGCCGATCACCGGGATCGCGCCAAACAGCGAGATGATCACCTTGGCGCCCCAGAACGACATCTGGCCCCACGGCAACACATACCCCATGAACGCCTCGGCCATCAGCACCACGTAGATGACCATGCCCAGCAGCCAGACCAGTTCGCGCGGCTTCTGGTACGAGCCGTACATCAGCCCGCGGAACATGTGCAGGTAAATCGCGATGAAGAACAGCGACGCACCCGTGCTGTGCATGTAGCGGATCAGCCAGCCCCATTCGACGTCGCGCATGATGTATTCGACCGACGCGAAGGCTTCCGCCGCGCTCGGCTTGAAGTGCATCGTCAGGAAGATGCCGGTGACGATCTGATTGATCAGCGCGACCAGCGAAAACACACCGAAGATGTACCAGATGTTGAAACTCTTCGGCGCGTAGTACTCGGTCATGTGCTTGCGGTACATCGGCATCAAAGCCGGCGCGCGCGCATTGACCCAATCGCCCATCGAACTCGCCGTACGCGTCAAGATGTTCGCCATGGTTTAAGCGGCTCCTTGTGGATCGACGCCAATGACGATCGTGTTGTCGTTTTCGTAGTGGTGCGGCGGCACCAGCAGGTTGGTCGGCGCGGGCACCCCCTGGAACACGCGGCCCGCCATGTCGAAACGCGATTTGTGGCACGGGCAGTAGAAGCCGCCTTTCCACTGGGGATCGAACGGCTCCGGCTTGATCTCTGCGTGCAGCTTCGGCGAACAACCCAAGTGCGTACACAGGCCCACCAGCACCGAGATTTCCGGCTTGATCGAACGCGTCTCGCCCTTGATGTAGGCCGGCTGTTGATCGGCGTTGGCCGATTCGGGATCCCGCAGGCGATCGTCGAGCATAGGCAAGGTCGCGAGGATCGCCGGAGAGCGCTTGATGATCCAGATCGGCTGTCCGCGCCACTCCTGGGTCAGCATCTGGCCTTCCTGCAAAGCACTGATATCCACGGTCACCGGTGCGCCGGACAATTTCGCCCGCGCACTCGGATTCCACGACTTGATGAATGGCACTGCGACAAATCCGACTCCCACTGCACCGACCACAGCGGTGGTCGCAGTCAGGAACCGGCGGCGACCCTGGTTATCAGGGCCCTTGACCTCATCATTGGCCATCCGGCACTCCGCAAAAAACGTTTGATAGCGATCTGGCTGACGCGCACCGGCTCCATCTCGGAACCGACCAGAAAAAGACGGCAAAGTGTAACGGAACGCTGAATCCGCCGACAATGTTTTGCCGTAAATCAAGGCGTTGCGAGTGGGGTTTGCAGGGATCTGGCGCGAACCAGCCGTGCATCCGATGCGGCTACTTGGCGGCGATGCTGCCGCGGTAGCGATCGGCGAGTACGCTTACGCGCTCGACGTAGCGGCGGGTTTCGCTGTACGGCGGCACGCCCTTGTACTTGGCGACGGCGCCTTCGCCGGCGTTGTAGCCGGCCGCTGCCAGGGTCAGATTGCCGTCGAATCGCTTCAACAACCAGGCCAAGTACTTCACCCCGCCCTGGATGTTCTGTCCGGCATCGAACGCATTGCTGACACCGAACCGCCGCGCGGTCGCCGGCATCAGCTGCATCAGGCCCTGCGCGCCCACGCGCGACAGCGCATTTGGGTTGAACGCCGACTCGGCATGGATGATGGCGCGGACGATGGCCTCATCGACGCCATATTCCCGCGCCGCGCTGGCGATCTCGTTGTTGTAGGCCGCCATGTTCAGGCGCAGCGTGCCGAAGTTGACGCCGGGCTTTGCGCCGCAGGCATAACAGGTCTCGAGGAAGCTGTACTTGATGGTCCGCATCGCGCTGGCGCCGGACACGCCCTTCGGCACCTTGCTGCTGTAATGCCGCACGCCGTCCTTGATGTAGGAATACACCTGCCCGCGTACGAGGCGTGGTGCCTGGTAGGACGGGGTGGCCGGTTGTGGCGCGGCGGACGTCGAAGCCATCAAGGTTGCCGGGGGGCTGGTATTGATCGACGCTGGCGAGCCGGCGACCGATGCCGGTGTCGTCGCGCTGCCAACGGCACTTGCCGGTGCTGGGGTTGCCATCCACGATGCAGGTGCGGGCGACTTGTAGCGCTTGGTCGAATACGCACTGATCGGAGTGCAGCTGGCGCCGGATACGCGCTTGCTGGAATAACTGCGGCCGCCATCGGCGCCGTCGCAGCGGTAAACGGTGCCTGCCACGGCTTGTCCCGCCGACATCGCCGCCAGCGCGCAGAAGACAGCCAGTAATCCCTGAATCCCCTTCATTGCCACCGAGTGTCCCTTGTTGGAGTGCGGTTGCCAAGTCCTTGATTGTTAAACGCAGCACAGCTTTGATTCAGGACGTGACCGACTACACTATTCCGCCCTCATATCCGGCGCGGATTCACCGCCGCCCTCCCGGAAACGCCATGTCCGACACCGAAACTTTCGTGGCACCCACGCGCGGCAAGCTGTTCATCAAGACGCACGGCTGCCAGATGAACGAGTACGACTCGGCCAAGATGGCCGACGTGCTGGCCGCCAGCGATGGCCTGGAGCTGACCGACAACGTCGACGAGGCCGACGTGGTCCTCGTCAATACCTGCTCAATCCGTGAGAAGGCGCAGGAAAAGGTCTTCAGTCAGCTCGGCCGCTGGAAGAATCTCAAGGCTGGCGGCAGGCCGGTGATCATCGGCGTCGGCGGCTGTGTGGCATCGCAGGAGGGCGAGGCCATCGTCAAGCGTGCGCCCTACGTCGACCTGGTCTTCGGCCCGCAGACGCTGCATCGCCTGCCGGAGCTGATCGCCGCCCGGCGCGCCACCGGCAAGCCGCAGGTCGACATCAGCTTCCCCGAGATCGAGAAGTTCGACCGCCTGCCCGAGCCGCGCGCCGAGGGCCCGAGCGCCTTCGTGTCGATCATGGAGGGCTGCAGCAAGTACTGCAGCTTCTGTGTGGTGCCCTACACGCGGGGCGAGGAAGTCAGCCGTCCTTTCGAGGACGTGCTGGTGGAAGTGGCGCAACTGGCCGCGCAGGGCGTGCGCGAGGTCAACTTGCTCGGTCAGAACGTCAATGCTTATCGCGGGCCGTATGGTGAAGGCGAGATCGCCGACCTGGGCCTGCTGATTCGCGCCATTGCCGAAATCGAAGGCATCGGCCGTATCCGCTTCACCACCTCGCATCCACTGGAATTCTCCGACTCGCTGATCGCTGCGTATCGCGACGTGCCCCAATTAGCCAATTACCTGCATCTGCCGGTGCAGGCCGGCAGCGATCGCATTCTCGCGGCGATGAAACGCGGCTATACGGTGCTGGAATTCAAGCAGAAGATGCGCAAGTTGCGCGCCGCGCGTCCGGACATCTCGATCTCATCGGATTTCATTGTCGGCTTTCCGGGCGAAACCGATGCGGACTTCGACAAGACCATGAAGTTGATCGAGGACGTCGGTTTCGACCAGTCGTTCTCCTTCATCTATTCGCGCCGCCCCGGCACACCGGCGGCCGATCTGGAAGACAACACTTCGAACGACGTCAAGCACGCCCGTTTGGAGCGCCTGCAAGCGCACATCAGCGCGCACTCGGCGACGATTTCGCAAGCGATGGTCGGCAGCGTGCAATCGGTGCTGGTCGAGGGTCCGTCACGGAAGGATCCGAACGAGCTGACCGGCAAGACCGAGAACATGCGTTCGGTGAATTTTTCCGGGCCTGTACGGTTGATCGGGCAGTTCGTCGACGTCGTGATAACCGAAGCGATGCCGAATTCGTTGCGGGGGCGGATCGAGACCGGTTAGCAGCGTGCGTCGGCCGAGACCATCCCGAGCACGCTGCCTGGATGGCGTCGCTGCCAGTCGGCCAAGGTCGCGGCGCAATGCGCGGGGATGATCCATGCCCCGAGGTTGTCGTCGCGGAAGCGGCGCAGGCGCTGCAGTGTGTCGAGGCAGGCACGCGAATCGCGGATCGCCAGCAGGTGCACCCACCAGGGTGGTGGGCGCAGGGCGTCGAGTTGCTCGCGCCGCGAGAAGGCATCGGCCACCAGCAGCACCCGCTCCCCAGCCACCGTCAACGCCAGCCCGAGTTGCCCCGTCGCATGCCCCGGCAGCGCAAAGGCGATCCCGCTGCCGTCGTCGAACAGGTCCCAGCCGCAGCCGAAGGCGGCCAATGCACCCGGCAATGGTCGCTGCGTTTGCACATCGAGTTTGCGCAGGCGCGCGTCCGTGTCGGCAGGCAGCAGTTCGCGCCAGATCTGCGCGTGCAGGTGATCGAACCACCCGCCATCGCACACCTGCCGCCACGCCTCCGCGTGCGCGACGCAGCGCGCTTCGGGAAATTCGCGCAATCCGCCGACATGATCGGGATGGAAATGGCTGAGCACGACAGTACGGACGTCGCTGGCGCGCAATCCACGTTCGGCGAGCAGGCGGCTCGGGTCGGCCTGCGCTGGACAACACGCCCCAAGCACATGGCGATAGACGCGGCGCAGTCCGCGTCCCATCGCCGCGCGCGCGGCGGCACCATAGCCGCAGTCGAACAGGATCGGCCCGTGGAGAGGATGTTCGATCAACGCCCACCCGGCAGGGAACTGCATCGGCGCGCCGAGTGCAGGGTCCAGCCGCAGATGCCGTGGATGCGCATGGCTGTACCCGGAGACTCCGAGAAACAATCGCAGTCCCGCGTCGGGTCCGGCTTCGATGATGCAGGTGTCGGCCCCTTTCTTGCCTGGCATGTCAGTCGCCATCGCGCGCGAGCACGTCGAATGTCCGCGCCAGCGCTTCATCCATCCGCACGCGGGGGCAATAACCCAATTCCTCACGCGCTGGCGTTGGCGGTGAACCTGACGATCTGGCCGCTGTGGCCGACGCGATTGCCGGGACGGGTCTTGCCGTCGGATCTCGACGCACTGACCGGAGGCGCTTGGCGGCTGCTGTACACGTTGGACGCGCCCAACAACTGTTTCCCATCCGGGCACGTCACCATCCCACTCGTGATCGCCACCGACTTCTGCGCGCAGTACCCGCGTGCCCGCCTCTGGGTGTGGCCGCTTCTGCTGGTGTTGCCAAGCGTGGTGACGGCCGGCCAGCACTACAGCCGGGACGTGTTCGGCGGCGCGGCGACTGCGGTGCTGGGGTTGCTGCTCGCAGGCCGCGCGTTGAGGCGCGGCGTCAATCCAGCGGCTTGCATGAGCGCAGGACCGCCCGCCACCACCACCACGGTGAACACCGGCAACTGAGCAGGGCGGGTTGAACAGCGAAGCTGATCAACCCACCCTGCGTCAGCTACCCTTGGCCACCTATGAACAATCCCAAGCAACGCGACTTCCTGCTCGAACCCGCCGACATCGAGCGCTTGGCCAATCTCAACGGCCCGTTCGACGGACACCTGCGCCAGATCGAATTGCGGTTAGGCGTGGAGATCGCCAATCGCGGCAACATCTATCGCGTCACGGGCGGTGAAGACGCGGTCGCGACGGCGGAGCGCCTGCTGCGCGCGCTGTATGCCGAAGCGGGCGAAGACACGCTGACACCGGAAATCATCCATCTCGCCCTCAGTGGCGCGGGCGCCGAGCGCGTGGTCGAGGACGACATCACGCCGCAGGACGTCGTGATCAAGGTCAAGCGCGGTACCGTGCGCGGGCGCGGGCCGAACCAGACCAATTACCTGCACGCGATCGCCACCAGCGACATCAACTTCGGCATCGGCCCGGCCGGTACCGGCAAGACCTTTCTTGCGGTTGCCAGCGCAGTCGAGGCGCTCAACGAATCGCGCGTGCAGCGCTTGATCCTGGTGCGGCCTGCGGTCGAGGCGGGCGAAAAACTCGGCTTTCTTCCCGGCGACCTGTCGCAGAAAGTCGATCCCTACCTGCGGCCTCTGTACGACGCGCTGTACGAAATGCTCGGCGTCGAGAAAGTCATCAAGCTGCTGGAGAAGAATGTCATCGAGATCGCGCCGCTGGCCTACATGCGCGGCCGCACGCTCAACGACGCCTACGTGATCCTCGACGAGGCGCAGAACACCACCATCGAACAGATGAAGATGTTCCTGACCCGCATCGGTTTCGGCAGCACCGCTGTCGTGACCGGCGACATGACTCAGGTCGATCTGCCCAAGCACCAGAAATCAGGCTTGAAGGACGCGCTGGATGTGCTGCACGGCGTCGACGGCATCAGTTTCACCTTCTTCACCTCCCGCGACGTGGTGCGCCATCCGTTGGTGGCGCGCATCGTCAACGCATACGAAGCGCGGGACGCGAAAGACATCGAAACAGGTCCGGCGTAAGATCGCGCAATGACCCGTGGTCCCGTTCGTCTCGACGTCGCCGTCAGCTATGCCGCCCCACGCGCCGGCCTGCCTGCGGCGGTGAGTTTCCGCCGCTGGGTCGCCGCAGCGCTCGACGGCCGCATTCGCGAAGCGGACCTCGCCATCCGCATCGTCGGCAGCAAGGAAGGCCGCGCGCTCAACCGGCACTACCGCGGCAAGGACAGCGCCACCAACGTGTTGAGTTTCCCTGCGGAGTTGCCGGAAGGCCTTCCCGCAGACATGAAGATGCCGCTGCTCGGCGATATCGTGTTGTGCGCACCGGTCATTGTCCGGGAGGCGCGCGAGCAGAAGAAGCTGCTGCTCTCCCACTACGCACACATGACCGTGCACGGCGCCTTGCATCTGCTCGGCTGGGATCACAACGACGATCGCGAGGCGGACTGCATGGAGCAGCTGGAACGCGAAATCCTGGCCGGGCTCGGCATCGCCGATCCCTATTATTATTCGAGCTGATTTCGCGGCATGCGAGTGACGCGAATGCGGCGCACTAGCTCGTAAAACACGTCATCACATATCCACGCTAGACTGGCCCGGTCGCTCCACTCCCGGAGCCTCGCTTTCGACACGATGTCAGACGACCCCGACAGTATTCCCTCGCCGGACATTCCAGAGAAACGGCGCAGTTGGCTGGAACGCATCAGTTCCGCGCTTTCCGGCGAACCGGCCACCCGCGAAGACCTGGTCGAATCGCTGCGCGATGCGCAGTCCGAAGGCCTGATCGCGGCCGACACCTTGCGCATGATGGAAGGCGCCATCGCCGTGTCCGAACTCAGCGTTGGCGACGTGATGATCCCCCGCTCGCAGATGATCGCGCTGCCGGCCGAAGCGAAACTGCTCGACCTGATGAAACAAGTGGTTGAATCCGGGCATTCGCGGTTTCCTGTGCATGGCGACGACAAGGACGAGATCCTCGGCATCCTGCTGGCCAAGGATCTGCTCCGCGGCGTGGTGGCCGACAACGGGCCTGCCACCGTGCATGAATTGTTGCGCCCCGCGGTGCTGATCCCCGAATCCAAGCGGCTCAACGTGCTGCTGCGCGAGTTCCGGCAGACCCGCAACCACATGGCAATCGTCATCGACGAATACGGCGGCGTCGCCGGCCTGGTGACGATCGAGGACGTGCTGGAACAGATCGTCGGCGAGATCGACGATGAACACGACGAGGCCGAAGACCTGCCCGCGCAGATCGCCGCGCAAGCTGACGGCCAGTACGCGGTCGATGCGCTGACGCCGATTGCCGATTTCAATGAACGCTTCGGTTCCGACTTCGACGACGATGAATACGACACAATCGGTGGGCTGGTCACGTCGGCGATCGGCCATCTGCCCGAGTCGGGTGAAGAGCTGACGCTGACCCGCTTCACGTTCCGCGTCGCGCGCGCCGATGCGCGACGCGTGCATGCCTTTCACGTCGGCGTGCATGGCGAATCCTGAGTCCGTGCCTTGTAAAGCGGAGCTTGCTCCGCTGCTCTCTGGCTCATTGTGCGAAAAGCAGCCGGGCAAGCTCGGCTCTACAAAGGCAAACCGCGTGTTTGCGACTTGCGCGATGCTGCTTGCGCTGTTGCTTTGCAGCGCGCTTGTGTTCGCCTCGACGGCGATCGCTGCACCACGCATCGGCGTGATGACGATGCAGCCCGGCGAAATTTTCTGGGAGCGCTTCGGCCATAACGCGATCGTCGTCGACGATCCGCAACGCGGTCCGCCGATGTCGTACAACTTCGGGTTCTTCGACTTGGCAGAACCCGGTTTCATCGGCCGTTTCGTCGATGGCGAAATGGAATACGCACTGGTCGCATTGCCCTTGGAACAGGACTTGTTGCTGTATCGCGACGAAGGTCGCGGTGTGAACCTGCAATGGTTGAACGTCACGCCCGCACAGGCCAAAGCGATTGCTGCCGCGCTGGAAGAGAACGCCAGGCCGGAAAACGCGCGCTACCGCTACGACTATTTCACCGCGAACTGCTCGACTCGCGTGCGCGATGTGCTCGACCGCGGATTGAATGGCGCGCTCAAGCCGCAGCTCCTCGCCAGTTCGCATGGCAACAGCTTCCACAGCGAAGCAGTGCGACTGGTCAGGCCTGCTTTCTGGATGTGGCTGGGGTTCGATCTCGGATTCGGTCCCAATGCCGATCAGCCGATGTCGCGCTGGGACGAGGCCTATGTACCGATGCGTCTGGCCGACAGCCTGCGGCAGAGCAGGACCGCTGGCGGTGCGCCACTGGTGCAATCGGAACAAATGCTGCTGCCGCATCGCATCGCACCCGAACCTGCCGAAGCGCCTCGACGCTGGTGGCCGTATGCGCTGGCAGGCCTGGCCATCGCCGCGGCGATCATCGGCATTGGTCGTCGTAAACCCGCATGGCTTGCGGGCCTGGCGATTCCGTTCTGGCTGTTTTGCGGCATCGTCGGATGCCTGTCGGTCTTCATCTGGGGCTTCACTGCGCATTGGGCGGGATGGCGCAACGAAAACATCCTGTTGTTCAACCCGCTGTGCCTGTTACTGCTACCGGGTGCTGTCGCGATTGCGCGGGGACGAAATCCGGGCCGCTGGTTTTCCCGGCTGCTGATTGCCATCGCCGTCTGCGCTGTCGCCGTGCTGATATTGAAATGGCTGCCGTTGCTGCCGCAACGCAACCAGCCGTGGATCGCGTTGTTGTTGCCGATGCATATTGCGCTGGCCTGGATGTTCAGCAATACGTCCGAGCGTTACTCGATGGTTCCGGCCGCGCTAAAACATTCGTAGTTGCTGCCTCGCGGGTATTGTCGGTGGAATTTCAGCCAGCTTCGCCATCGCGTCTCAAGGACCGGGTGAAAGTCACAGGCCTCCGGTCAAACCTTGCCTCGCCTGCACGACGCAGCCATCATTGCGCGCATGACCGAAGCGATCGCAAAACCCCGTCCGGACCTACCCAGTTGCGTGGTCAATTGCGCCGCGTACCGCAAAGGCGTACGCCAGGACATCACGCTCGATCAGATCAGCGATGTGCTGGCCGTCGATGACGACAGTTTCGTGTGGGTCGGCTTGTACGAGCCCGATGAGAGCTTGCTGGACAAGCTGCAGGAAGAATTCGCCCTGCACGATCTTGCGGTCGAGGATGCGCAGCATGCACACCAGCGACCCAAGCTGGAGACATACGGCAACACCCTGTTCGTGGTTGTACACACAGCGCAACTACTGGATGGCCATGTGCGTTTCGGCGAGACGCACGCTTTCGTTGGCGCCCGTTTCCTGGTGACGGTGCGGCATGGTGCGTCGTTGTCGTACACGCAGGTGCGCGAGCGGTTCGAGCGCGAGCCGGAACTGCTGCAGCTGGGCCCTGCGTTTGCGCTGTACGGCATGCTGGATTTCGTCGTCGATAACTACCTGCCAATCGTCAACGAGTTCCGCGACGAATTGAATGAACTCGAGAAGGATATTTTCTCCGACACGTTCCGTCGCGACACCATCGTCAAGCTCTATGACCTGAAACGGGAACTGACGCAGACGCGGCTGGCCGTCGCGCCGTTGCAGGACATCCTCTCGCAGCTCACGCGCATCCAAGTGGCGCAGGTCGCCGACGAAACCAAGCTGCATTTCCGCGACGTGCTCGACCACGTGGTGCGGCTCAACGAATCGATCGACACACTGCGCGAGATGCTGACCGCGGCAATGACCGTCAACCTGTCACTGGTCAACATCAGCCAGGGCGAGGTGGTCAAGAAACTCGCCGGCTGGGCCGCATTGCTGGCCGCGCCGACGTTGATCGCAAGCTGGTATGGCATGAACTTTGTTCACATGCCGGAGTTGCCCGGCCGCTACAGCTATTTCGTTGTGATTGGTGTCACTGCAATGGTCTGCATCGCGTTGTATCGGTATCTGAAGAAGGTGCGTTGGTTATAGCGCGTTGCGCTGATGCAAGAGCGGCTTCAGCCATTAGCTCTTCAGGCTTTGAGATCGGATTGGAAGCTCGCGGCTGAAGCCGCCCCTACAAAACATCTTTCGAATCTGCGAAATTCGCGGGAGAAATCATGACGGCATTGACAAGACTCGGTTGGGCCGCACTGTCCGTATTCGCAGCCTTCTGCCTCGGCACCATCGCACTCACGCGCGGCGAAACCATCAATGCGATGTGGCTGGTCGCCGCGTCGGTGTCGGTCTTTTTCATCGGCTACCGCTTCTATTCGCGCTACATCGCCGAACAAGCCTTGCGACTCGACGCGACCCGCATGACCCCCGCATGGCGGCGAAGCGATGGTCTCGACTATGTGCCCACCGACAAGTCGGTGCTGTTCGGCCATCACTTCGCGGCGATCGCAGGCGCTGGCCCGCTGGTCGGCCCCGTGCTCGCCGCGCAGATGGGCTACCTGCCCGGCATGATGTGGATCCTGTTCGGCGTGATCTTCGCCGGCGCGGTGCAGGATTTCCTGATCCTGTTCTTCTCGGTACGTCGCGACGGTAAATCGCTCGGCGACATGATCCGCGGCGAAATGGGCGCCGCGGCCGGCATCACCGCAATGGTCGGCATCCTGATGATCATGGTGATCCTGCTGGCGGTGCTGGCGCTGGTGGTGGTCAAGGCGCTGGCGATCAGCCCGTGGGGCACGTTCACCGTGGCGATGACGATTCCGATCGCGGTGTTCATGGGCCTCTATCTGCGTTACCTGCGGCCGGGAAGGATCCTGGAAGTGTCGGTGATGGGTTTTGTGTTGCTGCTGCTGTCGATCTGGCTCGGCGGCGTGGTCGCAACATCGCCGACATGGGCGCCGATGTTCACCTTCGATGCCAAGGCGCTGGCGTGGATGCTGATCGGCTACGGCTTCGTCGCCGCGGTGCTGCCGGTGTGGCTGGTGCTGGCACCGCGCGATTACCTGTCGACCTTCCTCAAGATCGGCACCGTGCTGCTGCTTGCAGTCGCGCTTCTTTTAGCCGCGCCGCAACTGCA
>JAJAYW010000171.1 GCA_026786005.1 Lysobacter sp.
GAGTTCTACGAGAAGCCGACCCAGGAGCGCAAGCGCAAGGCCGCCGCCGCCGTGAAGCGCCAGGCGCGCCGCGCCGGTCGCGACGTCACCAAGCGCCAGCGCCTGTACTGAGCCCGCTGGGCAGCATCAAGAAGCCGGCACGCGCAAGCGTCGCCGGCTTTTTGTGTTTTAGGGTCCTGTAGAGCGGAGCTTGCTCCGCTGCTCTTGGGCCCGATAGCAAAAGCAGCGGGGCAAGCTTGTCCGCTCATCCTGAGCCTGTCGAAGGACGCTCTACAAAAACATCGGAGTCCACCATGACCCTCAAGCAAACCCTCACCGACGACATGAAGGCCGCGATGAAGTCCGGCGACAAGCAGTCGCTCGGCGTGATCCGCCTGATCAACGCCGCGATCAAGCAGCGCGAGGTCGATGAGCGCATCGCGCTGGACGACGACACCGCCGTGATCGCGATCCTCGACAAGATGGTCAAGCAGCGCAAGGACTCGGTCAGCCAGTTCGAGGCCGCTGCGCGCGAAGACCTGGCGTCGATCGAGCGCGACGAGATCGTCGTCATCGAGCGCTACATCCCCGCGAAGATGGGCGAAGCCGACATCGTGGCCGCCATCGATGCCGCCATTGCCGACACCGGCGCAGCGGGACCGTCCGACATGGGCAAGTTGATGGCCGCGCTGAAACCGAAGCTGGCAGGTCAAGCGGACATGGGTCAGGTGTCGGCGTTGGTGAAGCAGCGCCTCGCCGGCTGATCGTGGCTCGTTCCATCCCGACATCGACGCCGGCCATCGCGCTGCGGTTCGCCGAGCGCAAGGACACGGCACTGATCCTCGCCTTCGTTCGCGAACTCGCCGCTTACGAGAAGCTCGCACACGAAGTCGTCGCCGATGAGGCAACCCTTGCCGACAACCTGTTCGGCGAACATCCGGGCGCGGAAGTCGTGATTGTCGAAGTCGATGGCCACGCAGCGGCGTTCGCCCTGTTCTTCCACAACTTTTCGACCTTCCTCGGCCGCCGTGGCCTCTATCTCGAAGATTTGTACGTGAAACCGGACTACCGCGGCCACGGCCTCGGCCGCCTGCTGATGTCCTTCCTCGCCAGGCTCGCGATCGAGCGCGGCTGCGGGCGTTTCGAGTGGTGGGTGCTGGACTGGAACGAACCGGCGATCCGTTTCTATCGGGAGATCGGCGCGGTGGCCATGGACCAATGGACAGTGCAGCGGGTCACCGGTGAATCCCTGGCAGTGCTGGCAGCGGAATTCGACACGCCCGGCACTTGAGGTTTGCCCTCGGAAGGCCTTGCCACGAAGCGTTCCCGCTGAGGATCGCGTGATTCCGACATCCATGCTGAAACAGCTTGCGGCTCAATGCGATCATGGCTGCCCATGGCCCGCATCCCCGACGCGTTCATCGACGACCTGCTGGCCCGCACCGACATCGTCGAGGTGGTCGGCACGCGTGTGCCGTTGAAGAAACAGGGCAAGGAATACTCCGCGCGGTGCCCGTTCCACGACGAGCGTTCGCCCAGCTTCACGGTCAGTCCGACCAAGCAGTTCTACCACTGCTTCGGCTGCGGCGCGCACGGCACCGCGATTTCCTTCCTGATCAATTACGACCGGCTGGAGTTTCTCGACGCCGTCGATGAGCTGGCCAAGCGCGTCGGCATGGAAGTGCCGCGCGATACGCAGCAACGCAATGAAGACAGCGACACGCACGAGTTGTTTGCGGCGCTGGATGCGGCCACGAAATTTTTCCAGAAACAGCTCGCCACCAGCACCAAGGCAAAAACCTATCTCGATGGCCGCGATGTCGATGCCGACATCCGTGAACGTTTTGCGATCGGTTACGCACCGGACGGATTCAGCGCGCTGAAAGACGCGCTCGGTACCGATGCGCGGCGCATGAACCTGCTTGAACGCGCCGGCCTGTTTTCCAAGAGCGACAACGGTCGTGTCTACGACAAGTTCCGCGACCGGGTGATGTTCCCGATCCACGACCGCCGCGGGCGCGTGATCGCGTTCGGCGGGCGCGTACTGGATCCAGAGGACTCACCGAAATACCTCAACTCGCCCGAGACCGCGCTGTTCCACAAAGGCCGAGAGTTGTACGGCCTGTGGCAGGTGCGGCAGACGCATACCAAGATTCCGCGGCTGATCGTGGTCGAGGGTTACATGGATGTCATCGCGCTGGCCCAGCACGGCATCCTGGAGGCCGTCGCCACGCTCGGCACGGCGACCACGTCGGACCATGCCGAACTGCTGTTCCGCAACGCGCCGGATGTGTATTTCTGTTTCGACGGCGACGCCGCCGGCCGCCGTGCGGCGACGCGCGCGATGGAATCGGTGTTGCCACGGATGAAGGACGGGCGGCAGGCGTTTTTCCTGTTCCTGCCCGATGGCGAAGACCCCGACACCATCGTGCGCAAGGATGGTGCGGCCGGTTTCGATGCACGGCTGCAACAGGCCATGCCACTCAGCGAATTCTTCTTCGACGAACTCAGTGTCGACGTCAACCTCGGCACGCTTGACGGCAAGGCGCGGCTGGCCGAACGCGCGAAACCGATGCTGGCGCAGATTCCAGATGGCGCCTTCGGCGACTTGATGCAGCAACACATCACCGAATTGACCGGCGTCGGCGCGCGCAACAGTGCGCCGCAGACGCATGTGCCGGTGCAGCGCCCTTATCCCACTTCCTCGATGACACCGAAGCGCAGTCTTGTGCGCAGCGCAATCGCGTTGTTGCTGCAGCAACCCTCGCTCGCCGCATCGCTGGAACCCCCCTATCTGTTTGCGACCTTGCGCCAGCCCGGCGTGGACTTGCTCGCCGAACTCGTCGCCGTGGTGCGCGAGCGCCCCGACATCGCCACGGGTGCCTTGCTGGAACATTTCACCGAGCACGAACAGGCCACGGCATTGCAGAAACTGGCAACGCAATCGGTGCCTGGCGAAGATGCATCGCTGCGAACCGCGTTCTTCGACGCCATCGCGCAACTCGAGCGGCAGACCATCGATCAGCGGTTGGACGAGTTGAAAGCGCTGCAGAAAGAGACCGGGTTGTCGGCGGCCGAGAAGAATGAATTGCTGGCGTTGATGCAGGCGCGGGTGGGGCGAAGCTGAAGGCTCGCTGTTTCCTTCTCCCGGAGGGAGAAGGAAAGCCAAGCCATGACTTCCGGCCGGCGCCACGCACAACCATCGCGCTAAGCTCGACATTCCGTTCCGGGGAGAACACCGATGTCTTCTTCGTTCCGTCTTGTCTTGCTGACCGCCCTCGCCCTCGCCTGCGCATTGCCTATCGCCGTGCAGGCGCAAGTCAAACGCGAAGAAGTTGTCCGACAAGAGCAGGGCAACCGCGTCAGCGAAAACGTCCCAGCGATTCCCGCCGAGCTCATCGAAACACTCAATCGCTACCAGAACACCCGCGGCGCCGGATTCGCGGGCTGGACCAAAGACGGCTGTCTGCTGATCAGCACCCGCTTCGCCGAAACCGCGCAGGCGCATCGCGTATGCCAGCCGCTGGGCATGCGCGAGCAGTTGATGTTCTATCCGGAACCGCTAGGCGGCTTGACGCTCGCGCCAGCCACCTCGAGTCGCAACGGATTCGTGTTCGGCAAGGATGTCGGCGGCAACGAATTTTCGCAGCTGTACTGGTTCGACCTGGCGACACGCGAAGTGACGCTGCTCACCGATGGCAAGCGCACCCAGAATCGCGGCGCGCTGTTCTCGCGCGACGGCAGGCAACTCGCATGGAGCAGCACCGCTCGCAACGGCACGGATACCGATGTATGGCTGATGGATGTCGCCACGCGGCAGGGCAAGCCTGTGGTCATCGAGGGCGGCAGCTGGTCGGCGCGCGACATCGCGCCCGACGGCACGCGCATGCTGGTGATGAGGAACGTCTCGGCCAGCGAGAGTCATCCAGGCGTCGTCGATCTGAAGACCGGCAAGCTGACGATGTTTCCGGTCGATGGCGACAAGGCTGCCTTCGGCGGATTCCGGTTCGCGCCCGATGGCAAGGCGGTGTATTTCGTTTCCGACGAACCCCTCGGCGACAAGCCCAGCGAATTCCAGACGCTGCGCTATCACAACCCTGGCACTGGCGAGTTCAAGCCGCTGACGGCGGACATTCCGTGGGATGTCGATGCGTTCGAGATTGCAGACGACGGCAGGCATCTCGCGTATGTCACCAACGAGGATGGCATCGACAAGTTGCATGTGTTGTCGTTGCCCACGCATACCTTGGTGGCGCTGCCGGCATTGCCGGTTGGTCTGATCGGCGGCATGGGTTTCTCGCCCGACGGCACGCGCCTGGCGATGAGCCTCAACACGGCCACTTCGCCGAACGACGTCTACGTGCTTGACCTTGCAGCGGCACGGCTCACGCGCTGGACGCAGAGTGAAGTCGGCGGTCTGGATGCGAAGACCTTCGTCGCGCCCACGCTGATCCGTTTCCCCACGTTCGACCAGCTCGATGGCAAGCCGCGCACGATTCCTGCGTTCTATTACAAGCCGGCCAACGTCCGGGCGGGCACGAAACTTCCCGTCATCATCAACATCCATGGCGGCCCCGAATCCCAGGCGCTCCCGAGTTTCAGCCCCAACGCGCAGTACCTGGCAAACGAACTCGGCGTCGCCGTGCTGGTGCCGAACGTGCGCGGCTCCTCGGGTTACGGCAAGACCTATCTGACGCTCGACAATGCGGCCAAACGCGAGGATTCGGTCAAGGACATCGGCGCGCTGCTCGACTGGATCGCGACACAACCAGACCTGGATGCGTCACGCGTCGGCGTCACCGGCGGCAGCTACGGCGGGTACATGGTGCTGGCGTCGCTGGTGCACTACAGCGATCGCATCAAGGCGGGTGTCGAGGTGGTCGGCATCTCGCACTTCGGCACCTTCCTCAACAACACCGAAAGCTATCGCCGCGACCTGCGCCGGGTCGAATACGGCGATGAGCGCGATCCGGCGATGAAGGCGGTGTTCGACCGGATTTCGCCTTTGAACAATGCGAAGAAGATCACCTCGCCATTGTTCGTCGCCCAAGGCCGCAACGATCCACGCGTGCCTTACACCGAGGCCGAGCAAATCGTGAAGGCGGTCCGCAGCAACGGACAGCCGGTGTGGTTTTTGATGTTCAACGACGAGGGCCACGGCTTCGCCAAGAAGGCCAACAGCGATTACTTCGGCGCCGCGACGGTGCTGTTCTGGCAACAGCATTTGTTGAAATAGGCTGGGTTGGCTCCATCAACCCAGCAAAGCCGCGTTGATCGATCAGCCGAGACTCTTTCCTTCGTGCATTCAAAGCGCTGGGTTGATGAAGCCAACCCAGCCTACGATTATTGTCCCTTGTATCTTGATGTGCGCTCCATGCTCGTGATCTCGTATGCGCACTCGGCGTACCAAAAATGGCAATGCCCGCTCATCGCGGGCATTGCGGTTACGAAAATCAAAATCCAATCGATCGTTACTGGGTCACCACCGACACGTCATCCACCAGGAACGAGGTCGCCACCTGCGATCCTTCGATCCCCTCGAAATACACGCGCAGCGTCTGCCCCTTGTAGCCGCTCACGTTGAAGCTGCGCTGCACGTACACGCTGCCCTTGTTCAAGTTGGAGAACGTGCCCAGCGTCGCCACGACCACGTTGCTGCTGTTGCGCAGCTGCACCTTGAGTGTGTCGTACGCAGTCGTGGTGGTCGTCTCGCTGCTGACCACGCGCAGCCAGAAACCGAGCGTGGCGCTGGTGGCCGCAGCAGGAATCGCAACCGACTGCCAGACGTACTCGGTGCTGGCGCTGCCGAAGCCGTTGAGCCAGGCTTTCCAGATCCCGGTGTGCGCGGCGTAGGTTGTGCTCTTGGTGACCACGCCGTTGCTCGCCGTCCAGCTGATCTTGCCCGACTCGAAACCGCCGTTGACGATGCGCTCCACCGGCGGCGCGGTATTGCTGACCGTGAACGCCACCGCCGCTGAAGTGGTGGTGTTGCCGGCCGCGTCGAACGCCTTGGCGGTCAGACTGTGGCTACCGTCGCTGAGCGTCGTCGAATCCAGCGTCATCGAGTACGGCGTCGCGGCGTCACTGCCCTTCAGCACGCCATCGACATAAAACTCGACGTTGCTGACGCCGACGTTGTCGGCAGCGGTCGCCGACAGCGTGATCGTGCCGCTGCTGCCGGCTTCGCTGGCGCTGACCGTCGGCGGCGTGGTGTCGGCCGGTGCCGTGTTGTTGATGGTGAACGTCGCCGCGGCGGACGTGGTGCTGTTGCCTGCGGCATCGAACGCCTGCGCGGTCAGGCTGTGGCTGGCATTGCTCAGCGTCGTCGAATCCAGCGTCATCGAGTACGGCGATGTGGCGTCGTTGCCCTTCAGCGCGCCATCGACGTAAAACTCGACCCTGCTCACGCCGACATTGTCTGCTGCAGTCGCAGACAACGTGATAGTGCCGCTGCTGCCCGCTTCGCTGGCGCTGACCGTGGGCGGCGTGGTGTCCGCCGTGCCGGTGCCTTGGCTGACCCACAACGGCGCCGACCACAGCCGCAAACCGTTCGCCTGGGTGACCAGCGCGTAGTAGAAGTGCTCGCCGGTGGCGGGAGAAAATGTGTAGGTGCCGTTGCCTTCAAACAACTGCGCCACCGTACCGTTGCGCCCCGGCACGCCTTCGTAAAACTGCACGCGCTGCACGGTCTGGCCGTTGCTGCTCGCGTAGTTGGTGGTCAACGTCAGCGGACCGCTGCTGGAGAAAGTTTCGCCCATGACGTGGCCGTTACCCGTGAGTACCAGCTGTCCGGCCTTGTCCTCGGTGGCGAAGGCGCGGCGTGCGCGCAACGCATCGACGAAGGCGGCAGTGCTGAGCGTAGTACCGGAAGGCAACAGCACGCCGGTGCGGTTGGTAAAGCTCAAACCCCAGTTGGCGCAGTGGTTATCCTGGTTGGTCGCAGGCGCGACCTTGTAGCCGGCTTCGAGCAACTTGTTCCAGGCGCCGGTGTAGCTGCTGCGGCTGGTTTCGGTTTGCGTGGTGTTGATGGAGAACGCGGAACTGTTGAGGATTTCGGACAGCACCATCACCTGCACGCCGTTGGCGTCGTAACCGAGCGCAACGCCATTGACCAGGAACTGGCCGCTACTGGCCGGATGGTTGAACTGACCAATCCAGCCACGCTTCTGCATCGTCGCGTACAACGCCGGGTAGTTACTCTTGGGCGTGTTGACCTCGCCGATCAACTGGCCGGACCCGTTGAGCTCCCATGTCGGCAGCGCATCGGGATTGATCAGGTTGAGGTGGCCGCCATTGCTGATCACGCCCCATTCCAGGCCGTACAGCGCCATGAAGGAAGGATTGGCGCTGCGGTAATTGCTGGCGGCCTGCAGGCCGCTGTCGAACAACGCGATCGCCGTGGCCGGATTCGCTGACGCATTGGTACCGGTCGAACCGTCGTACATGTGGTTGTGTTCGGAGGTCAGCAGGAAATCGCCGCCGGCCTGTGTGCGCATCATGGTGTAGGCATCGGTGGGCCCATATTGGCCCGCCTGTGGTGACTCGGAACTCGCGCACGTGGCGACATTGCCGCCGCCATCGCTGTGGTTGGTCTGGCTGTGCATGTTGCCGTAGTAGATCGTGTACGGCAGGCCGCTGGCGGCCACGGCGTCCGCCATTGCGGGGTGGCCGGCCACGGATGCCGATTCGGACGGTGACTCGCTACGTGCGCCAACGCCCAGCGCCTTGAAGGCCGGCACGGCCGCCGGCGCGACTGCACCTACCATCACGTCGTAACTTTGTTCGACCACTTCATCCGCGAACGACGCGAACGACGCGCTGACACGCTCGCTCAGTGGACGCTTGATGTCGCGCAAGGTGGCAATCGTCGGCACCGCACGCAACCGCAATGTGTAGTAACCCGCCGACACGTCGCGCCCCTTCGCATCGCGCCCGTTCCAGTGCGCGGGAATGCGCACATGCTGGCCACCAATGGCATCGATTCCGCTGCGGCTGGCAACCACCTGGCCATCGGGCGCGATGATCTCGAGCGTCCATGCAGCATCCGTCGCCTTGCCGGCGCCGGGATAATCAAAGTGCAGCGTGATAGGCCACTGCCCGTCCTGCGCGCTGAAGGCCGCGTGGATCGAGGCATCGAACTCGTAATGATCCGGATGAGCAAGCTCGGATGCACCTAGCGACGTACAGGCAAGAGCGATACCGCCGACGAGCGCGCGTCGGCGCCAGGTAGTACGAAGCATTGGTGGTCCCCGGGTGGTTGCATCCATGCCGGTGGTGTCCTTGTCCGAGTATGGTCGATTACGAATGCGACTGCTGCATGACAGCCAATAGCGCTACAGATTGACAATTCCGTTAACGAGGAAAGAGCAAGCCAACAATCTTGTTTAGTGCCTGTGTATCGACCGGAATACCGACGACCAAAGACGCCTCGCGACTGCCCACACTGGACCTCCTGAACTCGTAGTCCGTGAAAGTCGATCTTGCGGTCGTCACCACGACCGGAGTGTGCGATGTTGGATTGAATAGGATGTCCTCCGGTTTGAACGTAATAGACACACCATCGATCTCCATTCCCACTGTTTTTGCATCCCTCCAGCGTGCCAAATGCTCCGAGACCTGAGGGCCGGCGCCCTTCAAGGCACCTTCGGATTTGACACCCCGCGTTTTGATTTCGACTGAAACCACCGGGCTTACGAAGAAGGCGGCCTCGCCTGGTTTGACGACCCCTGCCTTTGGACTCAAGCACACATAGGGGATGTCGATAAATTCGCGGCTGCCCTTGCCGTCGGAGATCCAGATCTTCTCTACCTTGACCGGTGCCTCGAACTTTTCGGACACTTCAACGGGCTTTCCCTTTGCATTTATCAAAGGCTTAGGGATTGGTTGGCCAGTTTTGGGCTTGGCCTTCCGTTTTAAGACCGTGTCGTTCAGGAAGAGGTCCCGTTGCAAACGCCCCATCTTCTTGAAATCGGCGTGCAGCTCGGGGTGGTTGTGCACGAATAGCTCGAACAACTTGCCCTTGAAGGCGAAGGCAAGTCCGCCCCGGCTTTCCTTGAGCCTCTTCAATGAGTAAGTGGTATAGCTGATGACCTCGCGGAGCTCAATCAAGATCACTGCAACCTGCCGATAGCTCTTGCCGCCAAGGTGTTTCGGCGTGATGCCTTCTTTTTTCAGAACGTCGACGACACCATCAATTAACTTGTTGAGCTGGTGTGGGTTCAATTTTGAATGAGCAGGCAGCGATCGAAGAAGTTTCAGTACAGTTCCGCGAGCCTGTTTTCTCGCCGAAGTGGGAGCTTGCGCGAATGCAGGGAAGCCGTCTTTCAGACGTTTATGCGTCTTGTCGACAGCTCCCTGCGCCTTCTTCGACGGGGGTTTCTTTGCTGGCTTAGCCATTGCCCAGTAACATCTCGACGTCCTGATAGTAGCTGCGAGCGAGCAACAGCTTCCGCAACACGAAAAAGCGCGCGGGCGTCAGCCCGAGCACGGCCTCTAGGGCGACGTGCAGAACCAGGTTGTCGACGAGTTCTGCGCGCATCGAGACCAGTTCGCCAATTCGGGCTAAAGCCGCGACGCCAAATGCTTCCGGCTGGATCAGCGCTTCGGATAGACCCTTGTCGTACTGCGCAAGCTCGTCAACGACCGAATGGACAACATGGGCCATGATCGCAAGGTCGACTGCGTACGCAACGACGCGCGCAGGTACTGCCACGGTAGCGGCAGGAGTCAGAAAGAGTGCGAGCGAAACAGCCGCGGCAAGGCCGCCTATACTTTTCCCGAATGCCTGATTCGCTGCCTGCCGGGCTCTGAGCTCCTCGATCCGGCCCATCAGCATACTGACGTAGTGAAAACAGACGACGTACTCGAAGCTGTCCTCTGCGATTTCACCCGACTGGGTCAATCTATGCAGCGTCGCTTCGTTCAGCAGCGGGAACCAGCCGGGATCGTTCAAAATCCCGCTCATGCCCTTTTCAATCACCCAGACCTCCAGACCCTCCGACGGAATCATTGACGGCTTGAGTCCGTGCAACCCCATTCCCGACGTCAATCCGATGGCTCCAAGACACGCGGCCGAATAGCTCTTGCTTGGATCGATCACGCCGGCGAGCTTGTCATTTTTCTTGCGCAGCATGTCTAGGATCTTCCCCAGCTTGTCCTCCATCTGGTGCTTCAGAAACCCTTGTTTCAGCGAGTCGAGAACCAGGAGCGCCAAGGGACATTTCATCCTGATGAGCTTGTGAGCGCTCGAGTACAAGCTCTTCGCTTGCTGGTCCACGCGCTGGAGCGTGGCCACTTCCAATTCCAGCTTCTGCACCTTGCTGCTTTGCTCAGCGACGTCGTACGGCACGTTGCTACCGTGTGCTTTCGCTCGAGTCTGTTCGAGATTTTTTTTTACATCGGGCAACCGTTGGAGCGCGCCTTCAAACAGCAACTTTTGCTCGACGGCCTCAGTCATCGCGGCAAACAAGCTATCTGCGAGCTCCTTGGCCCCCACCCCCATTTCAAATGTCGTAACGGGCAAGGACGTTTCTATTGACACCTCGCCTCCAATCCTTTGAAGCCTGGGTGCAGGAGATGATTCGAGAGTCACGAATTTGAACTGGCCCGTCCACGCCTCTTCGACGACTGCGGCAGTGTCGTTCAATCGTACATAAATATCCTGCGCCGCCGCGCGCTCGATGGTGAAGAGTGCGTCCCGTATGAGGAGGACCAGCAGGTTGCGGGTAATGTAGAAAAACTGCTTGACCGGACGCCATGGCGAGCGCTGAGTTCCCCCTGGCAAAACACCTTCGTCTCGCTCGGGCGCACGCTCAAGCAGCGCGGCCTCAACATTCTGCAATCCTTTCCAGCCCTCCACGACATAGATGTCGAACAAAGTGGTGTAGAGCTGTTCATCGAATACGATTATGTCGTCGTCATCATCATCGGTATTGTGCGAAATCTTGAGCTGTGGATACGGTGAAGTGAGCTCTCTTTGATATGCCTCGACTGCTTGCATATAAATCGACTTCAGCTCGACCTGACTGGCCCACACTGGGCTTTCCCGATCCGCTAGCTCTGCTGGCTCGGCGTTCTCTTCAAGAAAGCCTATCTGCTTGGGGTAAGCGATGATTTGGAACATACGTGTAATTCCTGTCGACCTTCTGCGTGTCCTACCTGTACATCACGGCGTCGGGAGATCAGGAAAAGTCGGTAAAGTCGCCCCGCCATCCTCCAGATAAACCAGGGAGGTGGGAAGGGTGAACGTCCACGGCGTCCCCTCCGGCACTGCGTTGTAGAGATCATCCTGCTGTTTGCGCAACTCTTCGTGCAACGGGATGAAAAGTGGATCGCCGATGACCGGCGCCGGGCCGCCGTCCCACGGTTCACGCGTGGCAAGGAAGTGCAGGACAGCCTCCTCATGGGCGGGCGTGACGGCGAGCAACACCCTCACGGAGCCTGCCTGCAGGAACGCTGTCATGTTTGGATCAGTTTCATCCTGGCGATTCATCATGTCGATCCACTTCGGCATCGTTGCCCAGAAGTAGGGATAGAACATGTAAGCCAGCTGTCGCCATTCAAACGCCTGCTCCACAAACTGGATAAAGCGGCCTTTGACTCTGGCGTCCTGCAGTTCAATCAACGGGTACTGAACATTGACTTTAGTTGCCTCAAATGAGGCGCTCGTTTTCCCCGAGGACTCAGTGACCTTGAATTTGCGGAAGGGGACTTCGAAACCGCTCGTTGATAGAAGTTCGGTCTGTGAGAGCAGATCGTTCCATGGGTTGGAGTCAAACTCCTTCGTGAGCATCGTGATGCAATGCTTTCGGAGTTCGGTGCGGATGATTTCGCGATTGAAAGCCTCCGACTGTCCCTGCAACAAGTCGTTGATCGCTTGTGCTTTCAACTGGTCAAGCCGGTTTCTGTATGTCGACAGTTGAGTTTCATATACAAGTCGTATTTCCTGATTTTCCCTGTCTATTTTTTGCTGTTCAATCAATTGCACTTTTTTGAAAACCTTTGTCTGCCACGCAACCAAGGATGCTGCGCTCATGACGAGTTCAGCACTCAACGTAAGCCTGAAGTACTTGCGATCCCAAAGCCCAATCGTCAGGGCGACGTCGTCTCCGCCAAGCGCCAGAGGCTTTTTCGTTGTGTGATTGAAGGGCGCGCTTGGCTGCCCTGAGACGGTCGCACTTACTTCGAAATTATCGTTGCTGTAAATCTTGAATTTTCCGGCGATATGGTGATGGCGAACGACCTCATTGCCGTCGATAAGGATCACAAGAGTATTTTGCGCTGACCCATGTCCTTGGTCACCGGCGATAGGGGGAGCAGGAGGCGGGAGAAGGATGGGATCTTTGTCTTCAAATCCAAGAAGTCCCTCGACAAATAACCGTTTCAGTTCGTAACCAGTTGCCTTGAGTTTGCAATGGTAGGTTTCCGCAGACCAGTTGTCGTCATCGGTCAGAGTGCCTGCTTTTTCGAAGTAGTTGTCGCCTGTCTCCGGATTGAAAAAACCGAGCCTCTTGGTCAGTTGCGGAAATGTTTCTTCGGCAAGATCGTACTGCTGCTGGAGTTTCTGGAACGTTTCCTCGTCCTTGATATGCTTTGGGGCCAAGCTGAGTGAAAGTTTTTTTAGTTCCAGCACTGGTGGTTGGGGACATTCCAGAGTTGCCTCGAAAGCGCGGATCCTCGATTCGACGAGAAAGGCCGCGGGCTCGGGAATCACGAATTCAAACATCATCCGCTTGCCGTAATTGAACAGTTGCGCCTTGTACTTCTTGTCCAGCCAGCGGTAGATGCCGGTGATGTGCTTCGCTCCCTGCTTGTCGTTCACGAACCCGTGCTTGTTTGTTTCCTCGGTTTCGAACAGCTTGGTAACTGAGCGCCGTTCTGAGACATTTTTCTCGACTTGCTCCACCGCCTTGCTGAGCGTTTCTCGCGAGAACATGTTGGATGTCTTGCTCTGGTCGGTGGTGTCGCGTTTGTAGCCAAAATTTGCACCTACATTGGCCGTGATTACCACCATACCCGCGTAGTAAGTACCGGTAAAACTGGAATTCGTGTTGACGCCGACGTTGGTATCGCTCTTCACAACGTTTTCTGCCTCACGCTTGAGCTCGAGCCGGTCAGTCGTTTGCGTATCGTTCAACGACGACATCTTCGATTCACTCGAAAAAGAGAAGGTCTCCTCGGTTTTCTCGAGCCGCCGGTGTGTCCGGTCTTTGACCTCGCCGGTCAAGACATTTTCAATGTGGGAGATTTCACCCGGCAGATAGGCAGACAACCATTGCTTCACGACTTTCAGGTCGCCGATGCCAATGGGTTTTATATCGTTGAATGGCTGTTTGTACCAATGCAGGCGCGCGAAGATCGGGTGTATCACTGGCGTCGCCAAAAAGTACGCCTCGAAATCCGCTTTTGTGCGGATCAGCGGCAAGACGGCAAGAGGAGTTGAGCCATCCCAGCCCCTCAATTCCGGGAAAAGCGTCTCCAGGGATGTCCAGAGCAATATGTCGGACGGCGATTGCCGTCGTGGCTTGGGTGTCCTGACCAAGCTGTCGACTGCGAGCGCCTCGATAACGTGCAGGACGCGCAAGCCTTCGATCATGTATTCGAGGTTGACTGGCTTGAGACGACGCAGGATATACAACAGATACAGCGTATCGAAAAGCGTGCGCTTGGCATTGCGAAAATCGTTACCGTGAACACCTCCTTGGAAAACAACTTCACGCAGGGTTTTCCCAGCAAAGACCGTTTCCAGGTCTTTGACCAACCTTGGCTGGCTGAACTTCTTTCGCGCTGCTTCCATCACCTCGAACGCTTGCAGCAATTCCGGGAACAGTTTTAAACCGGCGATGTGCTCCAGCCGCTCCGGCAGCAGGTAATACACCCCGCCACCGTTGATATGGGGGCGTTGCTCCAGCTCGAAAATCGACAGCGGGTGGTACGTCAGGGTCGGGCCCGAGACCGTGTCATCGCCAACGATGTCCGTGGGGCATGACGGTCGGTAAAGTGGCAGGAACGCGTCTATTACTATGCCCACCAGGTCGGAGTTGACGCCCCCCTCCGTGCAAAACACCTGCTCGTAAATCAGCTTGCCGATGGCCGATGGGCTTTTCGCCGATTGCAGGTCAGCATCCAAACGAGCGGGCTTGTCGTTATGAAAGACAACAAGGTCATCACGGATGTAATTCTGACGCAACGCCTTGGATTCTGGCGAAAACGGCGCGCGCACTTCCATGAACTGGAAGACATCAGTCATCTCGGGGAAGGTGCTCATGATTGGTTCCTTGTACTATCGACAACGTTCAGAGAAAAATATTTTCGGAGACTACTAGCGCCGAGAAAGCAGGCACAAAAACCTGTAACGACATTGCGATGAGCAACCGCGGCTGAGCCAGAGTGGCGATAGGGGTGACGGCCATGCATCCGACTCTGGCGAAAGGAATAGAGGCATGCTCGCGCAGACCCTTTCAAGTCAGAAGACGCGATAACGCGCTGACCACGGCCAATCAGATGAAATAAGGTTGCCTGGTGAACACTATTCGGGGTAATGACCAACGACCCGTAGCTCTGGATAGAACACAGATGTCAGTCGTGAGCCGTTGCTCGGATCACGAAGAACTGGGCCTACGGATACTTCAGACGGTCGAAAAATGCCCGGGACGCACCATTCTCACGGGATCCAAGACAACCCTGCTATTAATCCAAACAAACCGAAGCTTCCCTCTGCCGGGCCGAGTGCATTCAGAGGCACTGGCTGCAGCCACGGCAACAACCAGTGATCTACCAGCAGGAATGCAAACAGCGCCATCAAGTACACGATGGAATAGTTGAACACCTTCATGGCGTACAACTCGTCGGGTGGATCGAGCAGTTTCCATGCGTGCCAGAGAAAAGCACTGCCCAGCACCAGCGCGCCGCCGAGATAGAACAAGCCGCTCATGCCGGTGGCCCACGGCAGCAGGGTCACTGCGAGCAGCAGCACGGTGTAGAACAGGATCTGCCAGCGCGTGTACTCCACGCCGTGCGTCACCGGCAACATGGGCACCAGTGCGCGCGCGTAATCGTCGCGGCGGAAGATGGCCAGCGCCCAGAAATGCGGCGGCGTCCAGACGAAGATGATCAGGCACAGCAGCAACGCGTGCGGATCGAGCGTGTTGCTGATCGCCGCCCATCCCAGCACCGGCGGCGCGGCGCCGGCGATGCCGCCGATGACGATGTTCTGCGGCGTCGCGCGCTTGAGCCAACCGGTGTAGATGATGGCGTAGCCGATCAGCGATGCGAACGTCAGCGCGGCCGTGAGCGGATTGACCAACGTGATCAGGATGGCCATCGACAATGCGCCCAGCACAATCGCAAACACCAGCACCTGCGTTGAGGTCAATGCGCCCGTCGCCAGCGGCCGATGCGCGGTGCGCACCATGACCCGATCGATGCGCTGGTCGATCAGGTGATTGATTGCCGCCGCAGACGCCGCCGCGAGCCAGATGCCGAGCAAACCAAACACCGTCTGTCGCAAGGGTGGCAACCCGGGTACGGCCAGGAACATCCCGACCAGCGCAGTGAACACGATCAGCGCCACCACACGCGGCTTTGTCAGTGTCCAGTAGTCGGCGGCTTTGGTGCGGCGCATCTCAGTTGGGCATTCGCAAGCGCGCCAGCAACGACACCAGCACGAACAGCAACAGCGCGGCGCCTGCGTTGTGCAGCACTGCAATCGTCAACGGCAGCGCGAGCTTGACGTTGGCAATGCCCAACGCGGCCTGCGACAACACTAGCAGCGCCAGCAACGTCGTCCAGCTACGCATGCCCGGCGTGCGCGACAACCGCATCGCCAGCGTGAGCAGGTAGAAGAGCACGACTACGGCCATCATCCGGTGTGCCAGCTGGATCGCGATACGCGATTCGCCATCGAGCACGCCGCCTTCGTAATCCACGCCGATGCCACGCCACAACACGAAGCCTTCGCGGAAATCATGCGCGGGCCACCACTGACCGACACACTTCGGAAAATCGATGCCGCACGACAACGCCGCGTAATTGGCGCTGGTCCAGCCACCGAGCGCGATCTGCACGCCCAGCAGCACCACGCCGACGATGACCCATCGGCGCAACGACTGCGCATCGACCAGATGGATCGGGCGGTCGATTGCACGCCAGGCGATCCACGTCAGCAAAGAAAACGTGAGCAAACCGCCGAGAAGATGCGCCATCACCACCACGGGTTTCAGCAGCCATGTCACCGTCCACATTCCCAGCAAGGCCTGCATCACGATCACCGCCAACGTGATCGCGGCCACGCGCGACAAATCCTGGTTGTTCCATCGCAGCGCCGCGAACAGCAGGATCGCTTCGCCACCGATTGCCAATGCCACAGCCGACGCGTTCTGGCCGCGCATGTACAACGGGATCGCCAGCGCGATCAATGCCGAAGCAACCAGGACCTGCGCAATGCCAAAGCGCCGCTTGCGTGCGGCAATCAGCGCCAGCGCCAGTACCAGCACGCCGAGCGCGCCCGCCAGCAGGCGATGCAGTTGCTCGCGCCAGGCCTTGTGCGTTTCCAGCGGACGGATCGCGGTCGCTGCATGGTCCACGGTTTCGCTCGCCGCCGGCCACGTGGCGCGGCCGTAACACGTCGGCCAGTCGGGGCAGCTCAACCCGGCATTGGACAGGCGCACGAACGCGCCGAACACGATCACGCCAAACGCTAGCACGACCGCAAGCCACGCAAGGCGATGCAGGTGTTTGTAGATGGAAGGCGACAATGCGAAATTCATCTCAACGCAGTTTCAGCAATCGCGCCATGTCGGTGCGCAGGTCGGCAGGATCGAAGCCGGGAGCGTAACGCAGGATGACGAAGCCGTTGGGGTCGATGACATACACCGGCACGCCCTTCGCATCGTCCACGCGCGGCAATCCGGCGCGCAGCGAAGGCGATGGCTGCAGCAGGCGTTGCGTCTGCAGCTTCATCGCACCCGCCGGCGGGGTGCCGATCCACAGCACGTGCACGCGGCCGGCTTCGCGGCCGAACAACTGCCAGACGAGAGCGATCTCGCGCGCAAGCTCCACGCATTCGACGGTGCAGCCTTGCGGCGGCGCCAGTGCGATGCGCCAGGTGCGCTCGACAGGCTTCCATTCGTATTCGACGCCATCGGTGAGCAACGGCCTGGCCTCGCGCAAGTCGCCCGCCGGTTGCAGCAATTCGCCCTTGTTCTTCAATCCTTGCGGACGCCAGCCGGAAAAGCGCAGCGCACCGGCAACGATGAAACTGCCGAGGAAGATCACGATGATCGCGATCAGCATGCCGCGATTGCGGCTGCGTTGCGGCATGGGTGCGCTCATCGGCTGCCTTTTCGAAAGGTAAGGATCAATGCGGTCACCAACACGGCCAGCGCCAATGCGAACCATTGCACCGCGTAACCGAGATGGCGCTGCGGCGGTAGCGTGTTGGGCAGGATGTCGAGGTCACGTGCGTAGCCGATCGGCAGTTCCGGATCCAGCCGCAACACGCGCGGTGCGAGCGGCGCCGACAATCCGGTGGTCGATGCAATCGCGACAGGATCGACGCGCGTCAGCAACCAACCCTCGCCTTCGCGCACGATGCCTGTGCCCAAGGCAAGCCCGGACGATGGCGGCGGCAGCAGCAAACCACTGACTTCGAGGCGTCCATCGGTGCGCGGAACCTGCGGGAATATGCGGTTCCCGCCCAGCGGGAGCCAGCCCAGGTCGACCAGCAATGGCACGCCACGCTCGGGCACGAAGATGCGATAGGCGCGAATGCCGCTGCGGCCACCGTGTTGCTGGTTGTCGAGCAGCAACGCTCCGCGCGCGTCGAATACGCCAGCACCAGCGGCCCAGTCGTAGGAATGCAGCCGCCGCCGGTCGGCCGCTATCGACAAGGGCTTTGCGTTGCGATCGGCAAGGACGTGTTGCACGGCATCGAGCGATGCCTGCTTCTCGTGCATGCGTCGCCATTGCCAGACACCCGCCATCGAGAACAGCATCATCGTGATGAGCGCCAACGTCCAACCCACTACCAGGTTGCGCTGGCCGCTCACGCGCGGCCACGTGATGGCTGCGATAATTCGCGAGCCGCGTCATGCCGACGTGCACGGGAAGCCGCCATGAACGACTCACTGAAAACGCTGCTGATCATTGCCTTCCTGATCCTGATCCTGTGGAACCTGGGCGCCGGCCTGTATTACATGCTCAGCGACAAGGGCAAAACCGATCGCGCCGTCAAGGCGCTGACCAAACGCATCGCATTATCGGTCGCGCTGATCCTGTTTGTGGCGCTGGCGATCTACATGGGCTGGATCACGCCGCATGGAGTGGGCAGGTAGATTGCTCCGGCTTTCCTTCTCCTCCGGGAGAAGGTGGCGCGCAGCGCCGGATGAGGGCGTAGAGGTGACTTTTCGAGGAACGTACATCGCGAACTGAAAGTGCGCACCCTCATCCGCCCTTCGGGCACCTTCTCCCGAGGGGAGAAGGAAAAACCCAAAGCGGTCAAAGCACGTAGACAAACATAAACAACCCCAGCCACACCACGTCGACGAAGTGCCAATACCAAGCCACCGCTTCAAACGCGAAGTGGTCATCGCGAGTGAAATGGCCTTTCAGGCACCGCAACCAGATGATCGCCAGCATGATCGTGCCCAGCGTGACGTGCGCGCCGTGGAAGCCGGTCAGCATGAAGAAAGTGGAGCCGTAGATGCCCGAACCCAGGGTCAGGTTCAATTCCTGGTAGGCATGGATGTATTCCTCGGCCTGGAAAAACAGGAACAGCGCGCCCAGCAGCACCGTCAGTCCGAGGAAGATCAGCAGCTGTGTGCGACGCCCCGCGCGCAAGGCGTGGTGGGCGATGGTGACGGTGACGCCCGAACTCAGCAGGATTAAAGTGTTGAGCAGCGGCAAGCCCCACGCGGGAATTGTCTCGAACGTGCCGCCAACCTGGCCCGGGCCGTTGCTGGGCCAGGCCGCGCTGAAGCCATCCCACAGCAGGCTGTTGGTCATGACGCCGTCGCCCGCGCCGCCGAGCCACGGCATCGCGAACTGACGTGCGTAGAACAACGCGCCGAAGAACGCGGCGAAGAACATCACTTCGGAAAAAATGAACCACACCATGCCCATGCGGAATGAGGTGTCGACCTGCTTGTTGTACATGCCCTTCAACGACTCGCCGATGACATCGGCGAACCACTTGAACAGGATCACGGCGAGGAACGCCAGGCCTAGGAAGAACACCGTCCTGCCCCAGCTGACTTCGTTGAGCCAGCTGGCAAAGCCAATCATCGTCGTGAACAACGCGACCGATGCGATCACCGGCCAGCGGCTGCCGTGCGGGATGTAATAGACGTTGGGATCGTGGTGGTCGCTGGCGTGGGCTTGGGCCATGGAAAATCTTCCGGTCGATCGAATCAGGGTGCCGCTAGCGGCGATTGCGACAGCACCTTCGGCGCGTTGAGTTGCGTCGTCAGTACATCGTTCTTGAAGAAGGTGTAGGACAGGGTGATGGTGTGCACGTCATCGGGCAGCGCCGGATCGACGATGAATCGCACCGGCATGTCGCGCGCCTCGCCTGCGGCCAGCGTCTGCGCGGTGAAGCAGAAACATTCGGTCTTGCTGAAATAACCCGACGCGCGCGCCGGCGCGACCGAAGGCACGGCGCTGCCGACGATCGCGCGCTGGCTGGTGTTTTTGGCGTAGTACGTCGTCTCGTATTGCTCGCCCGGACGTACCTGCATGGTCAGCTGGTTGGGTTCGAAGGCCCACGGCAATTTGGAATTGACGCCGCCATCGAACTGCACCGTGATCATGCGCGCCGTCGTGGGCGTCGCCTTGCTGACGCCGGCGGGATCAATTTTCGCGGCCGAGCGTTCCAGCCGCACGCCAAACACTTTCTCGCACGCGATCCGGTACAGCGGCACCAGCGCGAAGCTGAAAGCGAACGCGGCCAGCGCCACGCCGACCATCTTGACGATGCCACGGTGGTTGCGCGCGCTCACTGGGCCAACACCCCCGACAGGATGAAGAGCACATAGATGCCGACCGCGATGGCCGCCATCACCCAAGCGGTACGTGCCACGCTGCGACGGCGCGCGCTGTTGTCCGACGGATTCACGGGGGCGTCTGGCTCAGGCATTGCGCGCGTTGGTGTGCGCCGCGGTGTCGGCGTTGGTGGTGGCGTTGTCGAAATCCAGGTGCGCGAAGTCGCCGTGGGCGAGGTCGCCATCGCGGATCACCGGCGGCGTGGTGAACGTGTGGTGCGGCGCCGGTGAGGGCACCGTCCACTCCAGCCCGCGGGCGCCTTCCCAGGCGCGCGCCTGTGCAATGACGCCGTGCTTGAGCGAATGCCGCAGCACGAAAAACATCAGGAACGGCGTGACGAACATGCCGAACGCGCCGATCGAGCTGACCATGTTCCAGTCCGCGAACACCACGTTGTAATCGGGGATGCGGCGCGGCATTCCGGCCAGGCCGAGGAAATGCTGCGGGAAGAACAGGAGGTTGACGAACACCACCGACCACCAGAAATGCACCTTGCCCCAGAACTCGCTGTACATGCGGCCGGTCCACTTGGGCCACCAGTAATACACCGCGGCGATGATGCCGAACAATGCGCCGGTCACCAGCACGTAATGGAAGTGCGCGACCACGAAGTAGGTGTCGTGGTACTGGAAATCCGCCGGCACGATGGCCAGCATCAGGCCCGAGAAACCGCCGATGGTGAACAGGATCACGAACGCGATCGCCCACAGCATCGGCGTCTCGAAACTCAGCGAGCCGCGCCACATGGTACTGACCCAGTTGAACACCTTCACCCCGGTCGGGATCGCGATCAGCATCGTCGCGAACATGAAGTACAACTCGCCTCCCAGCGGCATGCCGACGGTGAACATGTGGTGCGCCCAGACGATGAAGCTCAGGAACGCGATCGACGCGATCGCGTACACCATCGCCTGGTAGCCGAACAGAGGCTTGCGCGAGAACGTAGGCAGGATTTCCGACACGATCCCGAACGCCGGCAGGATCATGATGTAGACCTCGGGGTGGCCGAAGAACCAGAAGATGTGCTGGAACATCACCGGGTCGCCGCCGCCGGCCGCGTTGAAGAAACTGGTGGCAAAGAACTTGTCAGTCAGCAGCATGGTCACCGCGCCGGCCAGCACCGGCATCACCGCGATCAGCAGGAACGCGGTGATCAGCCACGACCACGTGAAGATCGGCATCTTCAGCAGGTCCACGCCGGGCGCACGCATGTTGAGGATGGTGGCGATGACGTTGATCGCGCCCATGATCGAGCTGATGCCCATCATGTGGATGGCGAAGATCACGAAGGCGACGTTGCTGCCACCCTGCAGCGACAGCGGCGGATACAAGGTCCAGCCGCCGGCCGGCGCGCCGCCCGGCAGGAACAGCGTCATCAGCAGCAGGGTGAAGGCGAACGGCAGGATCCAGAACGACCAGTTGTTCATTCTGGGGAGAGCCATATCTGGCGCGCCGATTTGCAGCGGGATCATCCAGTTGGCCAAGCCGACAAAGGCCGGCATGACGCCGCCGAAGATCATCACCAGCGCATGCAGCGTAGTCATCTGGTTAAAGAATTCGGGTTCGACGTGTTGCAGTCCCGGCACCGCCAGCTCGGTGCGGATGATCAGCGACATCGTCGCGCCGATGATGAACATGATGAAGCTGAAGATCAGGTACAGCGTGCCGATGTCCTTGTGGTTAGTCGAGAAGAACCAGCGCTCGACAAAGCCCTGCTTGTAGCCTTGTTCGTCGGTCTGGTGCTCGGCGCCGTGGTGGTCGGCAGTGGCTGGATAGGTCGCCATGTGTACCTCTGGGTGTCGTTCGATCAGCCGGCCGCGGGTGCGACGGGCTCAGGTTGGGTCGTTGCAGGTTCAGTGGTTTGTGGTGCGCCGCCGACCGGCGGCGCAGCGGGAGCCGCGTCGGTGGCGGGATCGGGCACTGCCGGTCGCGCTGAACCGGTTCCGCTCGACGTGCCGCCGGCAGCATCGATCGCGCTGGCGGGGCTTGCCTCGGACGGCGCGGGCGCGTTCTTCGCTTTCTCCGCGGCCAGCCACGACGCAAACTCGGCCTTGGGCACCGCGCGCACCACGATCGGCATGAAGCCGTGGTCCTTGCCGCACAACTCGGCGCACTGGCCGCGGTAGATGCCGGGCGTCCGGATATCGGACCAGGCCTCGTTGACGATGCCCGGGATCGCATCCTGCTTCCAGCCCAGCGCCGGTACCCACCAGGCGTGGATCACGTCGTCGGCGGTGACCACGAAGCGCACCTTGGTCTCGATGGGCAGCACCAGCATGTTGTCGACTTCGCGCAGGTAATTCGGATTGCTGGCCAGCGTCGGCTGCGCGCCGCTCTGGCGCATAGCGTCGCTGTCGCGGGCGAGGCGACTGGTGAAACTGACCTCTTCGCCCAAGTATTCGTACTTCCACAGCCACTGGTAGCCGGTGATCTTGACCGTCATCTCGGCCCTGCCGGTGTCGTAGATCTTGATCAGGTTGGCGGTGGCCGGCCACGCCAGGCCGATCAGGATCACGATCGGCACCACCGTCCAGATGATCTCCGCGGTGGTGTTGTGGCTGAACTGCGCGGCGACCGCGCCCTTGGATTTGCGGAACTTGAACATGGCGTAGAACATCGCACCGAACACCAGGATGCCGATCACCACACAGATCCACAGCACGATCATGTGCGACTCGTAGGCGATCTGCGAGGTGTTGGTGACGCCCTTGCCCATGTTGAGCTGCCAGCGCTTGGGGTCAGCCGATTGCGCCCACGCCATGACGGGCAGCAAGGCCGCCGTCGCAAGTAACAAAGATCGCATCCAACGCGCTTGCATCATGTGCCCAGATCCCAATGTCATCGGTCGCGACCAGTCTGCCCTGTATACGGCCGCCAGCAGCAAGAAGATTCGTTCCGGCCCGCACTTGCCAGGAAGGCGGCGGGAAACCGTGAAATGGTAGCCTCCGGAGGGCTTTTCCGGCAAGCGAAACCGCCTCACGCCCGCCCCGGCGAAGCCGCGAAATGCGAGCAGCCGCTAGAATTCGCGGTGCCCGCGACCAACTGAAGTCCCGTGACCGAAATCCTGTCGCCCGAATTGCCGACCGCCCCGCCCGCCCTGCGCGCGGCGATCACCTCCGCGTGGAGCCGCGACGAGACCGAACACGTCCGCGAGCTGCTGGCGCAGGCGCGGCAACCCGATGCCGACAGCCAAGCGATCCTGGCCACCGCCGCCGACTTGGTGCGCCGGGTCCGTGCCCGCACGCAGGACCAGGGCGTCATCGAGGCCTTCATGCGCCAGTACGACCTCGGCAGCGAAGAAGGCGTGCTGCTGATGTGCGTGGCCGAGGCCTTGCTGCGCATCCCTGACCAGGGCACCGCCGACAAACTCATCCGCGACAAGCTGGGCGAGGCCGACTGGCAGCGGCACATGGGCCAAAGCGATTCGGTGCTGGTCAATGCCTCGACCTGGGGGCTGATGCTGACCGGGCATCTGGTCAACCTGAGCGACTCGACCCGCGGCAATGTCCGCGGCGCGTTCCAGCGGCTGGTCGGCCGCGTCGGCGAACCGGTGATCCGCTTGGCCGTGCGTCAGGCGATGCGGATCATGGGCCACCAGTTCGTGATGGGACGCAGCATCGACGAGGCACTGGTCCGCAGTCGCAAGGGCGACAACGCGAACTATCGTTATTCGTTCGACATGCTGGGCGAAGGCGCGCTGACCACCGGCGATGCGCTGCGTTACCTGGATGCGTACCGGCAGGCGATCCATGCGATCGGTCGCACCGGACCATTCCCCGACGTGTTCGCCGCGCCATCGATTTCGGTGAAGCTGTCCGCCCTGCATCCGCGCTACGAACACGCCAAGCGCGCACGCGTGCTGGCCGAGTTGACGCCGCGCGTGCTGGAACTGGCGCAACTGGCGAAGGGATATGGAATCGGGTTCACCATCGATGCGGAAGAATCCGATCGCCTCGAACTGTCGCTGGATGTCATCGCCGCCGCGTATGCCGATACGTCGCTCGATGGCTGGCAGGGCTATGGCCTCGCGGTGCAGGCGTACCAGAAACGCGCGCCGTTCGTGATCGACTTCCTCGTGGATCTTGCCCGTGGGACTGGTCGGCGGATTCCAGTCCGGCTGGTCAAGGGTGCGTATTGGGACAGCGAAGTGAAACGCGCACAGGTCGATGGGCAGAGCGGCTATCCCGTCTTTACGCGCAAGCCCAATACCGATGTCAGTTATCTCGCGTGTGCATGGCGGATGTTGGAGGCGTCCGATGCGATCTATCCGATGTTCGCGACGCACAACGCACATACGATTGCAGCAATTCATCGCCTTGCTCTTTCCCTTCTCCCTTCGGGAGAAGGTGCCCGCAGGGCGGATGAGGGCGGAAAAGTAATTCGCCATGAAACGCTCATCGCGAACGGAAAGTCCACGCCCTCACACCCCAAGGGTGCTTCCTTCAGGGCGTCCGGCGCTTTGCGCCACCTTCTCCCGGAGGGAGAAGCAAAAGCCGCGACCTTTGAATTCCAGAAACTTCACGGCATGGGCGACGATTTGTATGCGGAGGTCATTCCGCAAGATCGCTTGAACGTGCCCTGCCGGGTCTACGCACCGGTCGGTTCGCATGAGGACCTGTTGCCGTACCTGGTGCGCCGCCTGCTCGAAAACGGCGCCAATTCCAGTTTCGTCAACCGCATCACCGATGAGTCCGTCGCCATCGACGACCTGATCCGCGACCCGGTCGAAACCGTCGCCGCGTTCGAAACGATTCCGCATCCACGCATTCCACTGCCGGTCGACCTGTACCGCAGTCATGCGGCTACTCATCTGCATGCAGAGAGGGACAACTCCATGGGCGCCAATCTCGCCAACGACCAACAGTTGCAAACGCTCGCCGCGCAGATCAACGCGGCCGTCGGCGACTGGCGCGCCGCGCCGCTGGTCCCGAACGCGAAGGTCACCGGACCAGACATCGCGGTGACCAATCCCGCCGATCGCCGCCAACACGTGGGTCAGTGGCAGGCCGCCGACAATGCGACCGTCGAGTTGGCATTGAAGAACGCCGTCGCCGCGCAACCCGCGTGGGATCGCACGCCGGCCGCGTCGCGTGCAGCGATCCTGGAACACGCCGCCAACCTGCTGGAACAACGCATGCCCGCGTTCATCGCGTTGTGCGTCAAGGAGGCCGGCAAGACCATTCCCGATGGCGTCGCCGAAGTGCGCGAAGCGGTCGATTTCCTGCGCTACTACGCGCAGCAGGCGCGCAAGCTGTTCGCGCCCGAAGCGCTGCCCGGCCCGACCGGGGAATCCAATACCTTGTTGCTGCAGGGCCGCGGCGTGTTCGTCTGCATCAGCCCGTGGAATTTTCCGCTGGCGATCTTCGCCGGACAGATCGCGGCCGCCCTGGCCGCGGGCAACAGTGTCATCGCCAAGCCGGCGGAGCAGACCAACCTGATCGGCCATGCCGCGGTGAAGCTGCTGCACGAAGCCGGCGTGCCCGAAGCCGTGCTGCAGTTCCTGCCGGGCGATGGCGCCACCGTCGGCGCAGCACTCACTCGGGATCCGCGCGTCGCTGGCGTCGCCTTCACCGGCTCGACCGATACCGCGCGCGCGATCAATCGTTCGCTGGCCGCGCGCGATGCCGCGATCGGCGTGCTGATCGCCGAAACCGGCGGCCAGAACGCATTGATCGCCGACTCGTCGGCCTTGCCGGAACAACTGGTCAAGGATGCACTCTCGTCGGCATTCACCTCGGCCGGACAGCGCTGCTCGGCCGCACGCGTGTTGTTCGTGCAGGAGGACATCGCCGACAAGGTCATCTCGATGCTGGCGGGCGCGATGGCGGAACTTAAAGTCGGCGATCCGGGCCTGCTCTCCACCGATGTCGGCCCGGTGATCGACAGCGACGCCTACTGCATGCTCGCCGAACATGAGACGCGCATGCGTGGCGAAGCGAAGTTGATCGCGCAGGCCAGCCTGTCGACAAGCGACAGCGATGACAGCGTCGCCCATGGCACGTTTTTCGCGCCGAGCGCATGGGAAATCGATTCGATCGATCGCCTGCACAAGGAAGTCTTCGGCCCGGCCCTGCACGTGGTGCGTTGGAAAGGCAGTGAACTCGACAAGGTCATCGATGAGATCAATGCCACCGGCTACGGCCTGACGCTCGGCATCCATTCGCGCATCGACGAAACCATCGAGCGCATCGTCTCGCGGGTGAACGTCGGCAACGCTTACGTCAATCGCAACCAGATCGGCGCGGTGGTCGGCGTGCAACCGTTCGGTGGCCAAGGCCTGAGCGGCACCGGCCCGAAGGCCGGCGGTCCGCATTACCTGCCGCGGTTTGCGGCCGAGAAGACAGTGACAGTCAACACCACCGCGGCGGGCGGCAATGCGTCGTTGCTGACGCTGGGCGAGTGATCGCTTTTGTAGGAGCGGGGCGCGGCGGCGCGGGGGCGGGGCGGCGCCCGCACAACCCCCCCCGCGCGC
>JAJAYW010000172.1 GCA_026786005.1 Lysobacter sp.
GTGCGGGCGGCCCCCCCCCGCGTGGTTGTGTTTTTTTTCCGGCGCCCCCCCGGGGGCGTCTGGCTAATTCCCCCCCCCCGCCGCCCCCCCCCCGCCCCGCTCCTACAGAAAATCAGAGCCGTAGCCCGGATAAGCGCAACGCATCCAGGGATTTTCGTGACGTGACGAAAATCCCCGGGTGCGGCCTGCGGCCTTACCCGGGCTACGTACTGCATGAAACTGTTGCAGACGGGGGATGCCCCTACGCGGCCATGCTGTTTTTGCAGGAAATCTCTTCGCATCAGCCTTCGAGTTCCGACCAGCGCGCATACGCGGCATCGAGTTCGAGCTGCAGCTTGGCAAGCCCGGTGTTGTGCGCGGCGATCGCGCCGGCATCGCACTGGTAGAAGGCCGGATCGTTGCCGCGCGCGGTCAGTTCGCCAAGTGTTGTTTCCAGCGTTTCAATGCGCAACGGCAGCTGTTCCAGCTCACGCGCATCCTTGTAGCTGAGCTTGCGTTTGGCGGCCGCTTTGGTCTCGGCAGGAACCAATTTCCCAAGAGGGATTGAAGGAGCGGCTGCCGTTGATGGGTCGGGCCGCTGCCGCAACCAATCGCTGTAACCGCCGACGTAGTCGCCAACGCGTCCGTCGCCTTCCATCACCAGCGTCGAGGTCACCACGTTGTCGAGGAAGTCGCGGTCGTGGCTGACCAGCAGCAGCGTGCCGGGATAGTCGGCCAGCAATTCTTCCAGCAGTTCCAGCGTCTCGACATCGAGGTCGTTGGTGGGTTCGTCCATCACCAGCAGGTTCGACGGCTGTGCGAACAACCGCGCCAGCAGCAAGCGGTTGCGCTCGCCACCGGACAGGCGCGTGATCGGCGCGCGTGCGCGTTCGGGCGTGAACAGGAAATCCTGCAGGTAGCCAATCACGTGCTTGCGCTTGCCGCCGACCTCGACGAATTCCTGCCCTTCGGCGACATTCTCGATCGCGTTCCAGTCCTCGCGCAGTGTGGCGCGGTACTGGTCGAAATACGCGACCTGCAGTTGCGTGCCGATGCGGACCTCGCCCGCCGTCGGTTGCAGTTGTCCCAGCAGCAATTTCAGCAATGTGGTCTTGCCGCTGCCGTTGGGCCCGATCAGGCCGATGCGGTCGCCGCGCAGGATGGTGGTCGAGAAATCCTTGACCAGCATCGACTCTCCGAAACCGAACGAGATCGCCTTGGTCTCGATGACCTTCTTGCCGGACGAGTCGGCCTGCGCCGTGTCCATGCGCACATTGCCGGTCAGTTCGCGGCGGGCGGCACGATCGTTGCGCATTGCCTTCAGGCGCCTCACACGGCCTTCGTCGCGGGTGCGGCGTGCCTTGATGCCCTGACGTATCCAGGTTTCTTCCTGCGCCAGCAGCTTGTCGAAGCGCGCATTTTCCTGCGCCTCGGCGTTGAGCCGTTCCTCGCGGCGGCGCTGGTAGTTGTCCCAGTCGCCCGGCCAGCTGGTGACCTGGCCTCGATCGATCTCGACGATGCGCGTCGCCAATGCGCGCAGGAAACGCCGGTCATGGGTGACGAACACCAGCGCGCCGCTCCAAGACTTGAGGAAACCTTCGAGCCAGTCGATCGCCTCGATATCGAGGTGGTTGGTGGGCTCGTCCAGCAGCAACAGATCCGGGGCCGACACCAGTGCGCGCGCCAGCAGCACGCGGCGCTTCATGCCGCCGGAGAGCTGCGCGAAATCCGCATCGCCGTCGAGGCTGAGTTTGTCCAGCGTCTCGGTCACGCGCTGGTCCAGCGACCAGCCGTGCGCGGATTCGATCTTTGTCTGCACGGCCGACAAGGCGTCGAAGTCGATCTCGTCGGCGTGGACCAGATGATGGTAATGGGCAAGCAAGGCACCCAGTTCGCCGAGGCCTTCGGCGACGACATCGAACACGCTGCCATCGGCGCCCGCAGGGACTTCCTGTTCGAGGCGGGCAATGCGACGACCGCCTTCGAGACGGATATCGCCATCGTCGGGTTTGAGTTCGCCGGCCAGCAGCCGCATCAGCGTGGATTTGCCGGCGCCATTGCGGCCAATCAGCGCTATGCGCTCGCCCGGATCGATGGCGAGGGCGACTTTTTCCAGCAGCAAGGGTCCGCCGACGCTGTAGTCGACGTTGTTCAAGGTGATCAGGGGCATCAGCGCATTCTACGCGGGGGCTTCACGGCCCAATGGCGATCGAAGGTCCGGCGGTGTGGAGTGGGCGTGCAACGCCCTTCTGCAGACTTGAAGGAGATCAGCCGAGCAGGCTCTGCTGAGTGGGCGCTAAATAAATCGGCGCACTGGGTGTTTTCCCCTGTGCACTGCGGGGGATTTGCCCGATGCCCTGGGTTGCGGTGAGGCAGATAGTCAGCCCGTCATCCATCTCCTGCAGGCCTCCGCCATGAATATTCCGTCCCGCAAGCGCGCGACCATCCGTACCACCCTCGCCCTGGCGGTGTCTGCCGGGCTCGCCTTGTCCTTCTCCGCGCAAGCCGCCGGTCAGGTATCGCCCGACCTGCAACAGCGCATGGCCACGGTCGGCATCCACGAGGTGGTTGTCACCTTCAGCGACCGCAGCCAGATGTCGCGACTCGCTGCCCTGACCGCCAGCGTGCATCCAATGAAAGAACTGCCGATGGCCGGCGCCACCCTCACGAGCGCGCAGATCAACACCGTCGCCAGCTGGGACGGCGTGGAAAGCATCTACTTCAATGCGCCCTTGAAATACATCAATTACGAAGCCGGCGAAATTACCGGCGGGCACCGCGTGCATGACCAGATCGCGCTGAAGGGCAATGGATTCACCGTTGCTGTGATCGACTCCGGCATCGACGGCAACCATCCCGACGTGCAGTTCGGCAGCAAGACCGTGCAGAACGTGAAGATCGTGGCCGACCTCGGGCTGGTGGGTGTGGGTGCCAATGTCGAGAACGTGCCCAACACCGACACCTCCAGCGGACACGGCACCCACGTTGCCGGCACCGTGGCGGGCACTGGTGCGGCATCGGCGGGCGATTCGCGACGCATGAACTATTACGCCGGCATCGCGCCGGAGGCCAACCTGATCGGACTCGGCGTTGGCGAGGGCATCAACATCCTGTTCGCGCTGCAGGCCTTCGATTACGCGCTGGCCAACCAGCAACGCTACTCGATCGACGCCATCACCAATTCCTGGGGAAGCTCGGTCAGCGTCTACGACCCCAACAACCCGATCAACCGGGCCAGCTACGAAGCGTACAAGCGCGGCATGGTGGTGGCGTTTGCCGCCGGTAACGACGGTCCGGCGGAGGACACGTTGAACCCGTATGCGATCGTGCCGTGGGTGATCAACGTCGGTTCCGGCACCAAGACCGGCGACCTGTCGGATTTCTCCAGCCGCGGCGTCGCTGGCGACCTGTACAAGCACATCGACGTGGTCGCGCCGGGCTCCAACATCTGCTCGACCCGCGCGATCGGGACTGCTGTCGGTGCCCTCGGGCCGGTGGTCGATCCGACTTACCCCGCATACACCGCCCGCTACCACTGCATCAGCGGCACCAGCATGGCCACGCCGTTTGTCGCCGGCACCACGACCTTGCTGCTGGAAGCCAACCCCGAGTTGTCACCGGACCAGATCGAATCCATCCTGATGCAAACCGCTTCGCCGATGCCCGGCACCGCCTATCACGAAGTCGGCGGCGGCTATATCAACGTGCTCGCCGCGGTGGATCTGGCCTCACGCACCACCGGAAATCGCCAGGCGTTCCTCAGTGGCGCCACTGCATGGTCGAACCAGGGCAAGTGGAACCAGGCTGCAGACAGTTCCACCCTGATCGCCTACAGCGGCAGCTGGCAGACGGTCAATGCGTCGACAGCTAGCGAGGGCCGCTATCGCAAGGCCAGCGTGAGCAAGCGCTCGGTACCGCGCGTCAATCTTGCGTTCCAGGGCACGGCCACGCAAATCCTGTATCCGCGCGACAGCAAGGGTGGAGTGGCGGATGTCTACGTGGACGGCGTCAATCGCGGACGCCTGAGCTTCTTCAACGCGACCCCGGACTTTGGCGGACGCTTCCCTATCACCAATCTGGCCAGTGGCCTGCACAAGGTTGAGATCCGCGGCGTGCAGGGCAATGCGTATTTCGACGGCGCCCTGATCGACGGGAAGCTGTTCCCGGTGACCACCACGCTGGTCGACGAGACCCAGACGTTCACCGGGACGATGGGGCCGTCGGTGGAAAATCTCGAAATCGACGAGTACACGATCAACGTTGGCGCCGATGTCACCACCATCAAGGCCAATCTGGGTTGGGATGGCGGCGTCGACATCGACTTCAGCCTGGTGGATCCGGCCGGCAACGAGGTCGCTTCGGGCGCCAGCTTGTCCAACCCGGAAGTGCTGGAATTCGCCGTGACCCAGCCAGGCACGTACACCTACCGGGTCAAGGGCTATGCCACCGTGATCGCAAACTACACCCTGGCCAGCACACTCACCCGGGCGATCGTCAATACGCAGCCCTGAGGACATGCAGCTCTGAGCAGGGGGTTGCATGCGGCCGGAGGATTTTGTCCCTCCGGCCGCTGCTTTGTCTGCGGCCGCCGGATGGGGCATGATCTGGACTCACCCGCAACATTCGGAGTGCGTCATGAGCAAAGGCATGGACCAGAAGAAAACCGAGAAGAAGAAGCCCGAAAAGAATTTGAAAGAAAAACGGGCTGCGAAGAAGGACAAGAAAGCCGGCAAATAAGCCGGCTTTTTTTGTGGGCGCTCGAAGCGTGGAGGTTTCAGCAGCGCTTTGTTACTGGAGGCTGGTGATCAACGCCGATTGGCGTCGGCTTCCACCCAGATCCGTTCGGCGATCAGCTCATTGCCGTATTGCCGCGCCTGGATGCGGATGATGTCGCCGCGTTGCAGGTTTTCCGGCCGATAGCGCTGGCCCTGGTACTCGACCAACGTACGCTCGTCAAAGCGGATCCGCTGCGCCGCGCCGTAATTGCCGCCGACCGCGCCACGCGCCAGTTCGATCGTGCGCGCACGCGTATCGACGAACCCCACTTCGCCGCGAAGGTCGCCGCTGTTGGAATAACCTCCACCCTGGCCATACGCGCCGCCCTGACCGTCGCGAACATTGCGCAACAGCTCGATCGAACGCGCCCACAGCCGACCACCCGACTGGCTCGCATCGACGCGGATCTCGTCACCGGGCTCCAGTCCGTCCACCCGATACACCTGTCCCTGATAAGCCAGTTGCGTGCGCTGGTCGAAATAGACTTCGACACGCGAACCGCCGCCTCCGTAAGTGGAACCTTGGGTATTCAGCAGGATTCGGCCGGCACCTGCATCAACGCCCTGGACCGTGCCAATCAGTTGGTTGGCCGGGTACTGCTGGGGATATTGCTGGTCCGGATAAGACGAGCCGGGAGATTGCCCGCCCTGCGGATATCCGCCCAACGCTCCCGTGGCACAACCGGACAGCGCCAACACCGCGGCGATGAGTGCTGCCCGCGCGAAGACGCGGCAACGGAAAGAAGAGATGACATGGACAAGGCGATGCGGCATGACGGCGTTCTCCTGATGTCCCCGGATCATCCTCCCCATGCGCGTGAACACCGGGTCGACGCGCGGTAGTGGCTCAGGAGCTGCAGGACAGCGCGGAACACCCGGGTCGATTGCGCGCCCAGTCAGGACGTCTCTGTGCAAAACGCTCGTTGCCGGGCTGGTCGTCGTAGGGCCGACGCATGATCTCGAGCAATTCGTGGATGCCTGCGTAGTCGCCCTGCTCCGCGCGGTCGATTGCCTGTTGCGCGAGGTAATTGCGCAGCACATAACGCGGGTTCGCCGCATGCATGCGGGTGCGGCGTTCGATGGGCGTCAGCGGATCGTCTGACAGGCGCATCGCATAAAGCTGCAGCCATGCCGAGAACCCGGATTGGTATTGCTGCAACTTCGCTTCGTCATAGAACGCTTCAAGCAGCGGATCCAGTGCTTGCGCAGCCGGATCGACATCCGACAACGCACGAAAGAAAATCGTCATGTCCACTTCTGCGTCGTGCAGCAACTGGTGCAGTGCAACGACCAGCTCGACGTCGCTATCACGGCACTCGGCGAGCCCAAGCTTGCGCGCAGTATTGTCACGCTCCGCAGCGGTGTATGCATCGGCGAACCGCTGCAATCCGGCTTGCAGCATTTCGATATCGTCGAACAACGGGCCGAGCGCGTGTGCCAGCCGCATGAGGTTCCAGTACGCGATCTTTGGCTGCCAGCCGAACCGATAGCGGCGGCCCTGCGCATCGGTGGTGTTGGGCGTCCAGTCCGGATCGTAATCATCGACCCAGCCGTACGGACCGTAGTCGATGGTCAGGCCGAGGATCGACATGTTGTCGGTGTTCATCACGCCATGCACGAAGCCGACCCGCATCCAGTGCGCAACCATCACCGCGGTGCGCTCGCAGACCTGTGCGAACCATTCGGCATAGAGATGCTGCTTGTCGTCAGTGCGCAACCCGGGAAAGTCCCGGGCAATGCAGAAGTCGACCAGTCTGCGTAACAGTTCGATGTCGCCGCGCGACGCCGGCAATTCAAAATTACCGAAGCGCAGGAACGACGGCGCCACTCGGCAAACGATTGCCCCCGGCTCGGGCTTTGGATGACCGTCATAGAACATGTCACGCACGACATCTTCGCCGGTGACGACAAGACTCAAGGCGCGCGTTGTCGGCACGCCGAGATGGTGCATGGCCTCGCTGCACAGGAATTCGCGGATGGATGAACGCAACACCGCGCGGCCATCGGCGCTGCGCGAATACGGCGTCGGTCCGGCGCCCTTGAGTTGCAGTTCCCAGCGCTCGCCGGCAGCGTTGATGGCCTCGCCCAGCGTGATCGCACGTCCATCGCCAAGCTGCCCGGCCCAGTGCCCGAACTGATGGCCGCCGTAATTCGCTGCATACGGATGCATTCCCGGCAGTAGTGCGTTACCGCTGAAGACCTGCGCGAATAGCGGCGATGCGACATCGTCGTCGCTCAGGCCAAGCA
>JAJAYW010000173.1 GCA_026786005.1 Lysobacter sp.
ATCTGGCGCATGGTGATTTCGCACACCTGGATTTCGAAAACCCCACCACCGGGGCCGATACGGGGGCACATACCAACGTCCGTGACGCCTGAGCCATGGCCGACATGCCCGCCCCGATGACTCCGCAGGATGTCGCAGCACGCCGTCGCGGCGTGCTGCGCACGGCGTGGGCGCTGGCCGCGATCGCATTGCTGATCTTCGTGGTCTTCATCGCGTCCGGAGTGCTGGGCAAATGAGTGCGGGCAACCAGCGCGGCATCGTCAAGATGATCGGCGTGGCACTGGCTGCGTTCGCGTTTACCTTCGCACTGGTGCCGCTGTATCGGATCGCGTGCGAAAAAGTGTTTGGCGTGCGGCTCGAGCGCACAGCTGCCGGAACGGATGATGTGCAGGGCTACAGCGCCGCCCCCAAGACGGCGCGCACGATCACGGTCCAGTTCGATGGTGGCGTCAATTCCAAACTGCCGTGGGCGTTCAAGCCCAACCAGTTGAGCATGCAGGTGCGTCCGGGCGAGCAGTACGAGACGACGTATTTCGCGCGCAACACCAGCCAGCGCGCGATCGTTGGCAGTGCGGTGCCTTCGGTCGCTCCCGCGCGTGCTTCCGGCTATTTCAGCAAAACAGAATGCTTCTGCTTTACCGCGCAGACGCTGGCTGCGGGCGAAGCACGCGACATGCCGGTACGTTTCATCGTCGATCCAGAGCTGCCGAACGACGTGCATACGATCACGCTCTCGTACACGTTCTTCAAAAACGAAGTCCTGACCAAGCAGCTCAACGCGCCGAAAGCACTCGCGTCAAACACCTTGCCCACATCAGCCCTCTCTAAATCAGCCCTCTCCAAATCAACACTATCGACATCGCCGCTCGCGGCGCCTTGATTCGATCGACCGGAAGATTTTCCATGGCCCAGGCACACGCTTTACCAGACTCCAACGTCTACTACATCCCGCACGGCAGCCGCTGGCCGGTGATCGCATCGGTCGCGCTGTTCATCACGATGTTCGGTTTCGCCAGCTGGCTCAATGAGGTGAGCTGGGGACGCACGGCGTTCTTCATTGGACTGGCGTTCCTCGCCGCAATCCTGTTCAAGTGGTTTGCCGACGTCATCGGCGAATCGATCAAGGGCTATTACAACAAGCAGGTCGACGTCTCGTTCCGCATGGGCATGGTCTGGTTCATTTTTTCCGAGGTGATGTTCTTCGCCGCGTTCTTCGGCGCATTGTTCTATGCGCGCCAGTACGCGATGCCGTGGCTTGGCGGCGCAGGTGATGGCGTGATGACCAACAGCCTGCTCTGGGATGGCTTCAGCGCGGCGTGGCCGAGCAACGGTCCCGGCCAGGTGGGCGGCACGTTCCAGACGATTCCTGCATGGGGCTTGCCGCTGCTCAACACGCTGATCCTGCTCACCTCTGGCGTCACCGTGACCATCGCGCACCACGCGTTGCGCGCAGGACACCGCAAGCAGCTGCTGGTCTTCCTGGGGCTGACGGTATTGCTCGGTTGCACGTTCCTGTTCTTCCAGGCCGAGGAATACATCCACGCCTACAAGGAACTGAACCTGACGCTGGGCTCCGGCATCTACGGTTCCACCTTCTTCATGCTCACCGGTTTCCACGGCGCGCACGTCACGCTGGGCACGATAATGCTGGCGATCATCTGGCTGCGCTGCCTGAAAGGTCATTTCAGCCGCGACGAGCATTTCGCCTTTGAAGCGGTCGCGTGGTACTGGCACTTCGTGGACGTGGTGTGGCTGGGGTTGTTCCTGTTCGTCTACGTGCTATGAGTTTTTCCTTCTCCTTTGGGAGAAGGAAAAAACATCACCGACCCACGCCATGCGGCGTGATCCAGCCCATGTAGATCGCCAGCGCCACGAACAGGATCAGCGCCACCGAAAGCGCGATGCGTCTGGTCAACGCCTTCACGGTGCGGTCGGTTTTGCCCTTGTCGTTGAGCATGTAGTACAGGCCGGCACCGAGGTTCCACAGGATCAGGATCAGGAACGCGATGATCAGCAGCGTTTTCAGCGAATCGTTCAAGGCGGATGTCCTCGCAGATCGTTGCAATGCAGCCCGTGGATTATCGCAGCGATTTCCGGGCTTCGCTTGAGCCGCCAACGCAACATCATGATGGGTTGGTTGATGGCGCTGATCGCGATGGCGTTGTTTTGCACCGCTGGCGTGTGGCAGTGGCGGCGCATGCATGAGAAGCAGGCGTCACTCGACGCCTCCCACCAGATTCTCGGCGAGCGCAAAGCCGAGCCGTTATCGATCGCAGCCGACACACACCGTGCACGCAGTTATGACTGGGTCGCAGGCGCTGGCACCTTCGATGCACGCGGCGCATTGTTGCTGGACAACCAGCAATCCGGTGGACGCAGCGGCGTGCGCGTGTATCGCATTTTTGTGCCGGAACAGGGTGGTCCGTTGCTGGTCGACCTGGGCTGGCTGCCACTGGGCGGCGAACGCAAGCTGCCGCGCATTCCGCGGATCGGGGGCCGCGTCGAACTCCGCGGCTTGCTGATGCCACCGCCATCGACCGGCCTCGTGCTCGGTGCGGGCATGACGCGCGAAGGCGACAACTGGTTGCTGACACGCGTGGATCCCATCGCGATCGCGTCCAACACCGGACTTTCCGCAGCGCTGGCGCCGCGCGTGCTGCGCATTGATCCGACACTGCCGATCGGCTACGCACGCGATCTCGAGATACTGCCCAACACACTGCCGCCGCAGCGGCATCTGGGTTACGCCGTGCAATGGTTTGCGCTGGCACTGGCCGTGTTCGTCACCGCCGTCATTCTCACTTTCAGAAAATCCCGCCGATGAGCACCTCCGAACCACGTAGCCCCTACGCACGGACCCGCAACCGCGGCATGCTGATCGCGATCATCGCGATCTTCCTCGGCAGTTTTATGATCGCCGGGGCGCTGCGTTTTTCCGGGTGGCGCCCGGAGGCGATGAAGAACAAGGGCGACCTGCTGCAGCCAGCCGGTGACCTGCGCAATGCGCATCCCATGCTCGCGGATGGTTCGGAATACGTGTGGAACCCGGTCGCGCGCACGTGGCGCATCGCGCTTGCGCCGCCGCAGGATTGCACGAGCGAATGCATCGAGCTCGCGCGTGAACTCGATCTGGTCTGGCGCCTGTTCGGACGTGAGGCCGACCGCGTCCACGTGCTCTGGATCGGCACGCCACCGGCAAGGGCGATCCGATTGCAGACGCAGCGCCTGCTGCGCCCATCGCCGGCCCTGCGCGCAGGACTGCCGCGGGTGGACGATCCCGATGGCGTGCCGGTGTACGTCATCGATCCCAACGGCTTCGTGATTCTGCGCTACGCTCCCGGCTTCGATCCCGCCGACCTGCGCACGGACATGGCGCGATTGCTGAAACTGCGTTGAGATGAATTTCGCGTTGCCCCCCACCCTGTACAAGCACCTGCATCGCCTCGCCTGGTTCGCGGTGGCGCTTGCATTTGGCGTCATCGTGTTCGGCGCGTTCGTGCGCTTGTCGAACGCTGGTTTGAGTTGCCCTGACTGGCCGACGTGTTACGGCCGCGCCGCATGGCCGGCGGCGGGCGACACAATCGATCACGCGGCCACCGCAATCCGACCCGTGGAAGCGCACAAGGCATGGCGCGAGCAGCTGCACCGCATGCTGGCCGGCACGCTTGGCATCCTTGTGTTCGCACTGGCCCTGATCGCAGCACGCAAGCGACGTTTCGGCATCGCGCAGATCCTCGCCGCTTCGGCGCTGATCGCAAGCGCCATTCCACTTTACATGCGGGGTGAGTACGTCGCGGCGATGGCGCTTGCGATCGCTGGCGAAGCGATCCTCGCGTTCGCGGCGTTGCGCTGGAGCAATCTGGACCTGTCGCGCGCGACCGCGATCACGCTGGCGGTGATCGTGTTGCAGGCGCTGCTCGGCATGTGGACGGTGACGTGGCTGCTCAAGCCGATCGTCGTCATGGCACACCTGCTCGGCGGGTTGCTGACGCTGGCTTTGCTGACATGGATCGCATGGCGCGCGATCGATCGTCCGATTCGCCTCGTCGATGCGCGGTCGCTGCGGCTGTGGATCATCATCGGATTGATCGTGCTCAGCGTGCAGATCGCGCTCGGTGGCTGGACTAGCGCCAATTATGCGGCGCTGTCGTGCGGCACGGATTTTCCGAAATGTGTCGGGCAGTGGTGGCCATCGCATGATTTCCGCGAAGCCTTCGTGTTGTGGCGCGGCATCGGGGTGGACTACGAAGGCGGCGTGCTCGACGGCGAGTCGCGCATCGCGATCCAGCTCGCGCACCGGATGATGGCCGGCGTCGTGTTGGTGTTCCTGCTCGCCTTGGCGCTGCGTCTGCTACGCACACCGGGCATGCGGCAATGGGCGGCGATGCTTGCGTTGCTCACTTTGTCGCAGGTCGCGCTCGGCATTGCCAACGTCAAACTGGCATTGCCGCTGACCATCGCGGTGCTGCACAACGCCGGTGCGGCGCTGCTGCTGTTTGTACTGGTGTCGCTGCTGGCGCGGCTGCGGTCGCCCGACTGACATGCGCGCGACTTACACCCGCAAGCAGGCCGCCGAATACTGGACCCTGACCAAGCCGCGCGTAGTCGCGCTGATCGTATTCACCGCGCTGGTGGGCATGTTCCTCGCCGTGCCTGGATTGCCGCCGTTGCGGCAAACGGTATTCGGGCTGTTCGGCATCTGGCTTGCCGCAGCGTCCGCTGCCGCGATCAACCATCTCATCGACCAGCGCATCGACCGCGTCATGGCGCGCACCGCGCACCGGCCGCTGGCGACGGGTGCGTTGACGCCAACGCAGGTGCTCGTGTTCGCGATCGCATTGGGCGCGTTGTCGATGACGATATTGATCGCGCTGGTGAATCCGTTGACCGCCGCGCTGACGTTCGCCTCGCTGATCGGCTACGCCATCATCTACACCGGTTGGCTCAAGCGCGCTACGCCGCAGAACATCGTCATCGGCGGCATCGCTGGCGCCGCGCCGCCGCTGCTCGGATGGGCCGCCGTCACCGGCATGCAGAACGAATCGGACTGGGCGCACGCACTGCTGCTGGTACTGATCATCTTCGTATGGACGCCACCGCACTTCTGGGCACTGGCGATCTTCCGCCGCGACGACTACGCCCGCGCGC
>JAJAYW010000174.1 GCA_026786005.1 Lysobacter sp.
GCCGCGACGGCACGCAGAAGCACGTTGTCGACACGCTGCAGACGCGCGCCGAGCTATACGACTTCCTCGGCTACCACGCCTACGAAGACAAGCTCGACACGCTGTTTGCACAGACCAAGCAAGAGGAATGATTCGATGAGCGACAACATCTCGACTTTGCCCAAACCCAAGAAATCCGTCGCCCTGTCCGGGACCGCTGCCGGCAATACCGCCTTGTGCACGGTCGGCCGCAGCGGCAACGACCTGCATTACCGCGGTTACGACATCCACGACCTGGCGACCAGGTCCACGTTCGAGGAAGTCGCGCATTTGCTGGTGCATGGCGCATTGCCGACCCAATCGCAGCTCAATGCCTACAAGCAGAAGCTCAAGCGCTTGCGCGGCCTGCCGGCCATCGTGCAGGAAGCGCTGGAGCTGATCCCCGCCAACGCGCATCCGATGGATGTGATGCGCACGGGGTGTTCGGTGCTGGGCACCGTGTTGCCCGAGCGCGACGGTCATCCGGCGCCCGAGGCGCGCGACATCGCCGATCGCTTGATGGCGAGTTTCGGCTCGATGTTGCTGTACTGGTGGCATTTCACCCGCAACGGCCGGCGGATCGACGTCGAAACCGACGACGACAACATCGCCGCGCATTTCCTGCACCTGCTGCACGGCGAACCGCCAAGCGCGCTGCATGCCGAGGCACTGGACAAGTCGCTGATCCTCTATGCCGAGCATGAGTTCAATGCATCGACGTTCGCCGGGCGCGTGATCGCCGGCACCGGCTCCGACATGCATAGCTGCATCACCGGCGCGATCGGTGCATTGCGCGGACCCAAGCACGGCGGCGCCAACGAAGTGGCGATGGACATCATCTCGCGCTACGCGACGGCCGACGAGGCCGAGGCAGACATCCGCGCGCGCATCGAACGCAAGGAAATCGTCATCGGCTTCGGCCATCCGGTCTACACCATCGGCGATCCGCGCAATCCGATCATCAAGGAGCTGTCGCGCAAACTCACCAGCGACGGCGGCAACCGGACCTTGTTCGATGTCAGCGAACGAATCGAGACGCTGATGATGGATACCAAGAAGATGTTCCCGAACCTCGATTGGTACAGCGCATCGAGCTATCACATGATGGGCATCCCGACGCCGATGTTCACGCCGTTGTTCGTGATCGCGCGCACCAGCGGATGGAGCGCGCATGTCATCGAGCAGCGCGAGGACGGCAAGATCATCCGGCCAAGCGCGAATTACACGGGGCCGGAAGATCGCGCGTACGTGTCGATCGACAAGCGCTGACCAGGATCGGGCGCCCGGATGTATCAGCATTGGGACGCCAACATCATCGTCGTGATCGCCACCGGACTGGCCGTCTGCGTGGTGGTGTTGACGCACTACGAAGGGCTGATCCTTCTGTCGCGCTGGCTGGTCCGCCTCCATGAGAGCCAGCGCAGGCGCAAGGTGCTTTACGGCATCTTTGGAGTGCTGGTGTTGCACGTCGCTGAAATATGGATCTTCGGTGTGACCGTGTGGATCCTGTTGCAGCTGCCCGATACCGGCAGCGTGGCCGGCGTCCACGCGCTCAGCCTGCTGGATGCGGTGTATCTGGCGGCCGCAACGTACACGACGCTGGGTTTCGGCGATCTTGCGCCGGTGGGACCACTGCGGTTCCTGGCTGGCACGATGGCGCTGACCGGATTCGTGTTGATCACCTGGTCGGCATCGTTCACCTACCTGGAAATGAGTCGCGACTGGCGCGAACGCGGTCGCTGACACTGACAGGTAATCTCGTGACGCACTTCGCGCACGTGCCTGGAACTACACAGAATGTAAAAGGCCGCGACTTGCGCGGCCTCTCATGTTCCATCACATGGCACGGGCGATCAGGTCAGGCCTTCATCCTTCAACGCCTTCTGCACGCCCGCATCTGCTTCCATGTTCTTGAAGAAGCGGTCGAGATGGGTCAGCCCTGAAAGATCAACACCGGTCGCCTTCGCCCAACGACTGACGACGTACAGATAGGGGTCGGCTATCGAGCGGCTACCGGTCAACCAAACCTTGCCCACCAGTTGTTCGTCGGCGCGTTGAAACAGGCCGCGCAACTTGACCCTGGCCGCCTCCTTTGTTTTTTCAGCGGTCTCATCGCCGAGATAGGCGGTCGAGCCGAACATCGGATGGAAGGTCGGATGGACGTCGGAATTGGCGAACGCCAGCCACTTGTTGACTTCCGCGCGGCCCTTGGGCGAACCATCGCCGCCGAGTCCGGATTCGGGAAACGAATCGGCGAGGAAGTTGAGGATCGCGGCGTTCTGGGTCAGCACCCAGTCGCCATCCTGCAAGGCCGGCACCGCGCCGGCCGGATTGATCTTCAGATATTCAGGTGATTTGCTATGGTCCTTGGAGACGCGCTCGACCTGGTAAGGTTTGCCGATCCACTCCAACGCAATGTGATCGGCCAACGAGCAGGCGCCCGGGCTGTAGTAAAGCTTCATGTGCGGCTCCATCAAACGGGAGCGGCGATCATGCGCGCCCCGCGGGGCTGCCTCAATCGCGACGAACGAAACGAATCGTTACGAACGCCGCGCCTTGTGATCGACGACCTTGTGCTTTTGCGCTTTGAGCGTCTGCACCTTGAGGAAGGTGTGATCGCCAATGGTCGCGACCTGATACGCGTTGCGCCAGCTCGGGCTGGCGATCGCATGGGCCATGAAGTGGCTGGCGCCGGGCACGATTTCCTTGCGCTCGTCCTGCGGCAACGCCCAGTTGCGTTCGGCGTCCAGTGCGACCGTGACGGCTTCGGCCCAGGCCTCGCCATTGCTCAGGCGGGTCTGCGGCGACACCAGGCTCGGCGCGAACTGCTTGCGTGCAGTGACGACATCGCACATCGAGTCGCCCCACAGGCCACTGTCGAGGCGGCGCAGGGCTACCTCGGCCACGGCCTGCTGGCCGCGCTCGGACTGGTCGCGCGCTTCCAGGTACAGGGTGGTGCTGAGGCACAGCGAATCAGCGGCGGGCTGCGGCAGCATCTGCGACAGCCAGAGAATCCAGGCAAGTTTCATGACGAACTCCTTACTCCGTTGCGCCGGCCACCCTTCGACTGCCCGTGAGGGCTTCAAAGCGCGAATTCGGCATGGCGTACTGGGGAGGGCGGCGGCTCTTCGGCTCGCCTTTGCCCGGGCACAAGGCACGCGAGATTGCGGGCTGCACCGGCTCCTGCCGGACCTGGGCAGGAAAAGTTGGCGCAAGGTAGCGGCCGTTAACCCAACCGTGGCTGAACGCGAGATATGGAAATCATTGATTCGATTGGAGTTTTTATTCGGGCGCTGCTTAAGAATGTTGCGCTGCAACACTCTCAGAGTATTGACGCCAGCCGGCTGCCCTGGGCGATCGCCCGCTTGGCATCGAGTTCGACGGCGACATCTGCGCCGCCGATGACGTGAGCAGTGCGTCCGGCGGCTTGCAGGGCGGCCAGCAGGCCGCGACGGGATTCCTGACCGGCGCAGATCACCACGTGGTCGGCAGGAAGCGTTCGTTCGGCGCCATCGACGCGGATATGCAGGCCACCGTCGTCGACGCCGAGGTATTCGACGCCGCCCAGCATCTTCACGCCCTTGGCCTTGAGCGTGGCGCGGTGGATCCAGCCGGTGGTCTTGCCCAGCCGCGCGCCCGGTTTGCCGGAACTGCGCTGGAGCAGCCAGAGCTCGCGGACCGAGGGCTCCGGCCGGGCAGGGGCCAGGCCGCCGCGTGATTCAAATCTGGCGTCGATGCCCCATTCGGCCATCCAGCGTTTCGCATCAAGGGTGGGCTGCTGGCCAGTGTCGCGGCGGGCGTCATGCGCGAGGAATTCGGCGACATCGAAACCGATCCCGCCAGCGCCGACGATGACAGCGCGTTTGTCGACTTCCACACGCCCGGTCAGCACATCGAGATAGCTGACCACCTTTGGATGATCCGCACCGGGGAAGTCGACTTCGCGCGGGATTACGCCAGTGGACAGGATGACTTCGTCGTAATCGTGCAGTTGATCGGTATCAATCAAGTGGCCAAGCCGCAAATCGACCTTGGTCTCGTCAATCCGATGACGGAAATAGCGCAGCGTCTCGTAGAACTCTTCCTTGCCGGGAATGCGCTTGGCCAGGTTGAACTGGCCGCCGATCTCGTCTGCGGCATCGAACAGGGTGACGCGATGGCCGCGTTCCGCCGCAACGGTCGCACAGGCGAGCCCGGCAGGGCCGGCGCCAACCACGGCGATGCGTCTGGGTGTTGTCGTCGGCGTGTAGTTCAGTTCGGTTTCCGCACATGCGCGTGGATTGACCAGGCAGCTCGCTTTTTTGTTTTCGAAGACATGATCGAGACAGGCCTGGTTGCAGGCGATGCAGGTGTTGATCGCCGCGCTGCGGCCGCTACGCGCCTTGTTGACCCAATCCGGATCGGCCAGCAACGGCCGCGCCATCGAAATCAGGTCCGCGCCGCCGCCAGCGAGCACCGCCTCTGCAATCTCCGGCATGTTGATGCGATTGGTGGTGACCAGCGGCAAGGCGACATGCGGCCGCAACTTGGCGGTGACCCCGGCGAAGGCCGCGCGCGGCACGGACGTGGCGATGGTCGGGATGCGCGCCTCGTGCCAGCCGATGCCGGTGTTGATGATGGTCGCGCCCGCGTCTTCGACCGCTTTGGCCTGGGCCACGATGTCGTTCCAGTCCGATCCGCCCTCGACCAGATCCAGCATCGACAAGCGATAGATGATGATGAAATCCGGGCCGCAGGCTGCACGCACGCGGCGCACGATCTCGACCGCGAAGCGCATGCGTTTTTCGACGTTGCCACCCCACGCGTCATCGCGCTGGTTTGTGCGCGCCACGGTGAACTGGTTCAACAGGTAGCCTTCCGAACCCATGATCTCGACGCCGTCGTAGCCGCCATCGCGCGCGAGTCTTGCGGCATTGGCGAAGGCATCGATCTGGCGCTCGACGCCGCGGGCGCTGAGCTGCCGCGGTGTAAACGGATTGATCGGCGCTTTCAGTTTCGATGCCGACACCGACAGCGGGTGATAGGCGTACCGGCCCGCGTGCAACAGCTGCAGGCAGATCTTCGCGTCGTGCACATGCACCGCGTCGGTGACCTGCCGATGCTTGCGGGCTTCCCACGGCCAGCTCAACTTGCCGGCGAACGGTTTCAGCCATCCGACCACATTGGGCGAAAAACCACCGGTCACGATCAGGCCGACACCACCTGCAGCGCGCTCGGCGAAGTAAGCCGCGAGCTTGGGGAAGTCACGACGATGGTCTTCAAGGCCCGTATGCATCGAACCCATCAGCACGCGGTTGCGCAGCGTGGTGAAGCCGAGGTCGAGGGGCGCGAACAGATGCGGGTAGGGCGAGGCGGTCGTCATGCGCTATACGCTGGCGTACGGGAGCGCGCACGATGACGAGAATCGTTACTGGTTACAAGCCGCGTCCGACAAACCCATCAATCGAAAGCGAACGCATCCAGTGCGAGCGAACCGAACTCATGTGAGCGGTGCAGGGTGCGTACGGCAGGAACATCGCCGCCCGCCCCCAGCGCAACGAACAGCGGCATCAGGTGCTCGACGGTGGGATGCGCACGATGCGGATGCGCCGCTTGCCGTTCCCAGTCGAGTAGCGCGCTGGTGTCGTTGGCTGAAAGGCGATCGCACATCCATGCAGCGAATTGGCTTGCCCACGTTGGCATCGGCGCATCGGGATGTCGCCAATCCAGCTCGCCCAGGTTATGCACGAATCCGCCCGAACCGATCACGAGGACGCCTTCGTCACGTAACCACGCCAACGCGCGACCCACCGCGAAATGATGCGCGGCATCTGCCATCGGATTCACTGACAACGGCACGATCGGGATATCGGCCTGTGGATACATGCGTCGCAACGGCACCCACACGCCATGATCGAGACCGTGATGCGGACGGATTTCCGGATGCAGTCCCGCCTCGGTCAGCCGCTGTGCGATGGCTGCGGCCAGGTCCGGTTCGCCGGGAGCGGGATATGCGATGTCGTAAAGCTGTGCGGGGAAGCCGCCAAAGTCGTGCACGGTCTCCGGCAGTGCTGCAGCGCCAACGCTCGGGCGCTCGCCTGTGAAGTGCGCCGAGGCGACGACGATGGCCTTGGGTCGCGGCAACGCGGCGCCCAGGCTGTCGAGGAAGCGCCCCGCCGGCGAGTCCTGGATGGCCAGCATCGGCGAGCCGTGTGAGAGGAAGAAGGCAGGTAATCGGGTAGTGGTGTTCATCACGTCACGATGGTCACGGGTCGGCGTTTTGGCAAGGATGCGAACGGGCCGTAGCGTTGCAGCAAGGCAACGCCAGCGTCTGGCAAAATAGCGGGCTTCCTCCGCCTACAAGCCACGCGCCCGATGAGCCATTCCGACATCCGTTCCGCCGTCCGTCCCGAACCCGATCAGCCGATGGTCGACATCGCCGATTACGTCATCGACTACCAGATCGACTCGCAGGAGGCTTACGACACCGCGCGCTACATGCTGCTCGACTCGATGGCATGCGCGATGCTGGCGTTGAAATTTCCCGATTGCGTCAAACATCTCGGCCCGCTGGTGCCCGGCGCGACGCTGCCGGGCGGCGCACGCGTACCAGGCACCAATTTTGAACTCGACCCTGTGCAGGCCGCCTTCAACATCGGCACGCTGGTGCGCTGGCTGGATTTCAACGACACATGGCTGGCCGCTGAGTGGGGCCATCCTTCGGACAACCTCGGCGCGATCCTCGCCGTCGCCGACTACCTCAGCCGCCAGGCCGAGCGCGAAGGCGGCCAGTCAATCACCGTCCGCGATGTGCTGACCTGGGCAATCAAGGCGCACGAGATCCAGGGTGTGTATGCGTTGCAGAACTCCTTCAACCGCGTCGGGCTGGACCACGTGATCCTGGTCCGCCTGGCATCCACGGCGGTTGCGACCGCCATGCTCGGCGGCGGCAAGGACGAGGTCATCACCGCGGTCTCGCACAGCTGGATCGACAACGGTGTGCTGCGCACCTATCGCCACGCGCCCAATGCCGGGCCGCGCAAGAGCTGGGCTGCAGGCGATGCCTGCCGTCGCGCGGTCACCCATGCGCTCAATGCGGTGAACAAGAACGTGGTCGGTTATCCGTCCGCGCTCAGCGCGAAAACGTGGGGCTTCTACGATGTGGCCTTCAAGGGGAAGGAGTTCACGTTCGAGCGTCCCTTTGGAAGCTACGTGATGGAAAATGTGCTCTTCAAGATCAGCTTCCCGGCCGAGTTCCATGCGCAGACCGCGGTGGAATGCGCCATGCAGTTGCATCCGCAGGTCAAGGACCGGATCGAGGACATCGACCGGATCGTCATCGAAACCCAGGAAGCTGGCGTCCGCATCATCGACAAGACCGGGCCGCTGGCCAACTACGCCGATCGGGACCACTGCCTCCAGTACATGGTGGCCGTCCCGCTGATCTACGGCCGCCTGACCGCTTCTGACTACAGCGACGATGTGGCCGCCGATTCGCGAATCGACGCCTTGCGCGACCGGATGCAGGTCAAGGAGAACCCGCAGTTCACCAAGGACTACTTCGATCCGGACAAGCGTTACATCGGCAATTCTGTCCAAGTGTTCTTCAAGGACGGCTCATCCACCGATCTGGTCTCGATCGACTTCCCGATTGGCCATCGAAACCGTCGCACGGAAGGTATTCCGGTGTTGATGGCAAAGTGCGAAGCTGCCTTGCGAGCGAATTTGCCCTCTGCCCAAGCAGAGCAGCTCATGCAGTTGGCCCGTAACCCCTCCAAACTGGAGGCATTGCCCATTCAGCAATTCATCAACCTTTACAAGCTGTAATTTCTGCTGGTTATGGCTTGGCTTGGCATCGTCTGAAAAGTTATGCTAGTGTTAACACGGCTTTCACACATCCGGTTCTAATCTTGCCGGGATGGCGTGCGTATACGGCCGTCTAGAGAGACCACGCTTTACCGCTTTTATTACCTTGATCAAGGAGCTGAATATGAATAAGAAACTCCTCTGTGCTGCGCTGTTAGGCGGACTGAGCGTTGCACAGGCTGCTTCTGCACAGGAATTCGACGACCGCTGGTACGTCGCCGGTTCCACCGGTGTGAATTTCCAGGACAACGACCGTAACACTGAAGATTCGATCTTCGGCACCCTCGGTTTCGGCAAGTTTCTGAACCCGAACTGGTCGGTCGAAATGGAACTGAACTACCAGAATCCGGACAAGAGCAGTAACCCGAGCCTGTGGTGGAGCCAGTACGGCGCCTCCGTGGATGCGCGTTACCACTTCCGTGGCGCCGACCGTAACTGGTGGCCCTACATTCGCATGGGTCTGGGCTTGCAACGCCACGAAGAAGAGTTCGTGCGTGCTCCTATCTTTGGCGTCCCGTCCGATGGTTGGCCGGCTCAGCACGAAGACAACAATGCTGCGATCAACCTTGGCGCCGGTCTGCAATTCGACTTCGGTCGTGTTGACCTGCGTACGGAAGTCGGGACCCGCGTTGACTTCGACGAAGTCCAGGCGCGCCCGGCCAATGTGCAGGAAGACTATTTCAATGACATCCTCGCTTCGGTCGGCTTGACGGTCGCACTCGGTCCGGATCCGGTCGCCCCAGTTGGTCCGGCCCCGGTTGCTCCGAACTGCGCCGACAGCGACAGCGACGGCGACGGCGTGAACGATTGCGACGACAAGTGCCCCGGTTCGCAGGCTGGCCAGACCATCGGTCCAGACGGTTGCCCGGTGCCGGTGTCGATTGACCTGAAGGGTGTCAACTTCGACTTCGACAAGTCGACGCTGCGTCCCGATGCGATCGCGATCCTCAACGAAGCCATCGAAATCCTGAAGCGTTATCCCGAGCTGCGGGTTGAAGTTGCCGGCCATACCGATTCGATCGGTTCCGACGCTTACAACCAGGGTTTGTCCGAGCGTCGCGCCCGCGCCGTGTACGACTACCTGACCAGCAACGGTATCGATGCTGGACGTATGTCGGGCCCGACCGGTTACGGCGAGAGCCGTCCGATTGCACCGAACACCAATGAAGATGGTTCGGACAATCCGGAAGGTCGTGCACGCAATCGCCGCACGGAGCTGAACGTCCAGAACTAATTGGACGCAAGCTGAAGCAACACACGAAGCCCGGCCTAGTGCCGGGCTTCGTTTTTTTGAGGGCTGTAGGTCTTTGGTTTCATCATGAGGAATGTCTACCGGCCTCTCGTTTACTGCGCAGAATGTCCACGGACACAAAAAGTTGTGAACGCCCCACCTTGTTTGCTGACATCGCTTTACGGCGTTGCAATCCGCATGCGGGACGGCTTGTTGCGAATCCTTGCTGCGCCTACACTCGGTCCATTCGTCACGCGGGAATGCACATGTATCGGACTCTGGTTGTAGTGCCGTTGCTGCTGGCATCGGGATGGGCACAGGCGCAATCCGTCAACTGTTCCGCGGCGTCCGTGCCACAAGTAGTTCCTCTGCGCCCTACGGTGCTCGCACCGATCACATCCGAATTGACTGCGCCCAGTTCGCAACTAGGTTCGCCGAGCGGCGTGTTGTCGCAAGCGTATGACGAAGCACAGTCTGTTGATCAGGTGCTGCTGCGCCTGCGCATCGAAGGTTGTCAGAACGTCGCCAAGGCGATTCCAGCGCCGAGCGCGCTTGACCCGAATGATCCGGCTGCCTACAAGCCGAAAACCGAGTTCGACAACACTCCGTGGCGGTTCGACATGAGCCAGAACGGCAAGCGAATGACTGCCGATGAGTTCGATGCGTGGATGAAGGCCCGGGGTGTCCGCGTCGTAGGTCGTAATCCGGTCGCGCCGGCCGCCACTACGCCAGCTGTGCCTGGCGATGCGCCTGCGCAAGCAATGCCTTCGGTGACACCAGCTGTCGCACCTACGCCAGTTCCAGCGACGACACCCGCCCCACAACTCACACCGCCGCAAACAGCACCCGCTATTCCTGCGCAGCCAGCGGTTTCTACTCCGGAACAGAAACCGAAAGAAGGTTGATTACCTGCGTCGCGCAGACGCCTGCTGGATTCAGCGGGTACGCGGTGGACGTGGAAAGAATGCGCTGACCTCGTTTTGATAGCGCCGATAGTCGTCGCCGCGGCTACGTAGTGCTTGCTGCTCTGTCCACGGAATGCCGCTGACGCGATAAAGGAAGACGAGCATCACAATCGGACCGAGCCAGCTCAACCAGGCGTAGGGTGATCCGACGGCGAGCAGCACGTATGCGAACCAGTGCAGCCATTCAAAAAAGTAGTTCGGATGTCGCGACCAATTCCATAGGCCGACACGACAGGTCCTGCCTTGACTGTCGGCACCTTCGCGAAATGCAGCGAGTTGTGCATCGGCAATACCTTCTCCGCCGACCGCCACGATCCAGACAGTCACCGCAGCGACGGTCCAAATGGTCAAGTCTTCTACCGGATTGTTGGCGGCTCCGATGAAGGGAAGGGCGAACAAGGCTACGACCACCGCCTGGACCTGGAAAAATACGAAAAATTTTGCCGGGCTGCTATTCCAGCGTTCGCGTAATGCCTGGTAACGGCCGTCTTCTGCTTCATGCAGCACGCGGCGCAGCAGATGTACGCACAAGCGCGCCCCCCACACCGCGCCTCCGATGACCGTCAGCATGCGGGGCAACGCTGCCCCTGACGAAAAGACACCGGCCATCAGGGCGGCCAGCGACATCAGGCCCGCCCATGCGACATCGACGTAGCCGACGTTGCGGATTCGCATCGAGAATGACCACACGCCGACCATGGTCAGCGCGCTGATTGCCCAAATTGCCAGTGCCAATGTCCAAACACTCATTGCTCAACTCTTGCGTTCACAGCTGCGGTACTGCTGACAATGAAGTTTGTGTGGTGATCTGTCGGTGAAAAATGATTAAGTCTATGGTGACCGGTGACCAGCAATGGCGGACCGTGCGGGATGAAAAACTTGAAATCACCAAAACACGGGCTGGCTCGCATCTTGTCGAAACAGGGGGTGTGCTCGAGGATCGAAGCCCAACGGCGCATTCTTGACGGCCGTGTTCAGGTCGATGGCCGGGTGGTACGCGATCCGGAATTCCCGGTATTGGTCGAACACCATGCGATCACAGTCGACGGCCAAGCGCTGAGACCGCCCAGCCGCGTCTATCTGATGCTCAACAAGCCGCGCGGACTGGTGACAACCACGGTCGACGAGCAGGGTCGCGAGACGGTCTATCGCTGTTTCGATGGGGCAGATTTGCCGTGGATCGCGCCTGTGGGGCGCCTCGACAAGGCCAGTGAAGGCTTGCTGCTGTTTTGCAACGACCCAGCGTGGGCAGCCGCGATCACCGGCCCATCCGCTGGGCTCGACAAGACCTATCACGTGCAGATCGACAGGATCCCGGATGGCGCATTGCTCACGCGATTGATGACCGGGATCGAAGTCGATGGCGAACTGCTGTCCGCAAAATCCGCATCTCTGCGGCGTGCAGGCGAAAAAAATGCGTGGCTTGAGATCGTGCTGGACGAAGGCCGTAACCGGCAAATCCGCAGGTTGTTGGCTGCGTTCGACATCGCTGTCTTGCGACTGGTGCGCGTTGCGATTGGGCAACTCGCACTAGGTGGTTTGGCGAAGGGAGAGTGGCGCGAATTGACACAGGATGAGTGTGACGCTTTAGACCTCGATGTCAGGCGCTAGGAATCAACAGCACCTTGCCGACCGCACCTCGGCTTTCCAGATGTGCATGCGCCGCCGCGCCATCGGCCAATGCAAATCGTGCGTCGATGTTTACCCGCAATCGACCGTTGCGTACGGCCTCGAATAATTCCGCAGCGCGTGTACGGCGATCTTCCTTTGTCCGCAACACGTTCCACAGGTCGCCGCCGGTGAGCGTTTTCGACCCATCCATCAGTATCCGCGGATCGATCGGCTCAGGATTGCCGCCAGCCATTCCATAAAACACGACGTGACCACCAATACGCACGGCGCGCAACGAGTCCTGCACGGTGCTGCCCACCGAGTCGTACACGACATCGACGCCACCTTTGCCAAACGCCTGCGCGACGGCGACCCAGTCTTCAGAGTATGTCGCGGTGGCGTGCGCGCCTGCGGCGGCTGCGACCGACGTTTTTTCACCCGTCGAGGCCAATGCCAGCACGCGCGCACCAGCGGCGACCGCGAGTTGCACCAGCAACTGGCCGACACCGCCTGCGGCCGCGTGCACCAGCACGGTTTCGCCTCGACGAATCGGATGACTATCGCGCAGCAGGTATTGCGCGGTCAGTCCCTGCAACAACAACGCCGCCGCGGTGTCGAATTCGATATCGTCGGGCAACGGAATCAATCGGTCTGCAGGCACCGCGACGAGTTCGGCATTGGCGAACGGACTGTCAGCGAAGGCGACGCGATCACCGGACACGAACCCCGACGCGGCCGGTGCGCGCACCACTTCGCCTGCGGCCTCGTAGCCGGCGATCCATGGTGGGTCGCCGGCCAGGTGATAGTTGCCCTGACGACGGTAAATGTCGGCGAAGTTCAGACCGATCGCGCGCGTTCGGACCAGCACTTCGTCGGCGGCCGGCAGCGGGTCGGGCAACTCGCGCAGATGCATCACCTCCGGTCCGCCGAATTGCGCGAAGACCAGCGCCTGCATATCAGGCCTTCAACACGCCGAGTTCGCGACCGATCTTGATGAATGCGGCGATCGCGCGGTCCAGGTGTTCGCGGGTATGCGCGGCGCTGATCTGCGTGCGGATACGCGCCTGGCCCTGCGGCACCACCGGGAAGAAGAAGCCGATCACGTAGATGCCTTCTTCCAGTAGTCGCGTGGCGAACTTCTGTGCGAGTGGCGCGTCGTACAGCATCACCGGGCTGATGGGATGCGTGCCGGGCTTGATGTCGAAGCCTGCGGTCGTCATCTGCTCACGGAAGTAGCGCGTGTTGTCTGCCAGTTGCTCCCGCAATGCGCCCGCGGACGACAGCATCTCGAAGGCCTTGATGCCTGCAGCCACCACATGCGGTGGCAGCGAATTGGAGAACAGGTAGGGACGCGAACGCTGACGCAGCAGTTCGATGACTTCATTCTTGGCTGTAGTGAACCCGCCGAGTGCGCCCCCCATCGCCTTTCCCAGCGTGCCGGTGAAGATGTCGATCCGGTCAAGTACGCCTTTGACTTCCGCCGACCCGCGGCCGGTCGCGCCGAGGAAGCCGGTGGCATGGCATTCGTCGATATGTACCAGCGCCCCGTATTTTTTCGCCAGTGCAGTGATCTCGTCGAGCGGCGCGATGAAGCCGTCCATCGAGAACACGCCGTCGCTGCTGATCAGCTTGGTGCGCGCGCCGGCAGCATCGGCGGACTGCAGCTGTTTCTCCAAGTCGGCCATGTCGCAGTTGGCATAACGGAATCGTTTGGCCTTGCACAGGCGCACGCCGTCGATGATCGACGCGTGGTTCAGCGCATCCGAAATGATCGCGTCCTCTTCGCCCAGCAAAGGCTCGTACAGGCCGCCATTGGCATCGAAGCACGCCGCATACAGGATCGTGTCCTCGGTACCGAAAAAATCCGCGATGGTTTTCTCCAGCTGTTTGTGCAGGTCCTGCGTGCCGCAGATGAAGCGCACCGAGGCCATGCCGAAGCCGTGCGTGTCGAGTGCAGCCTTCGCCGCCGAAATGATGTCGGGATGGTCGGCAAGCCCGAGATAATTATTGGCGCAGAAGTTCAACACCGTGCGGCCATCGGCCAGCGTGATCTCGGCCGACTGCGGCCCGGTGATGATGCGCTCGGCCTTGAACAGGCCCTGGGCGCGGATCTCGTCGAGGGTGTCAGCGTAGCGTTGGGTCAGCGACATGGGATTCCCGTTTTGATTTTGTAGGAGCGCACCTGGGCGCGATGGCTCTACCGGTAACGCCTCATCGCGCCCAGGTACGCTCCTACAACAGCGCAGCGACGATCAGTTCCAGCTCAACACGACCTTGCCCGACTTGCCCGATTCCATCAGGTCGAAGCCTTTCTGGAAATCCTCAATCGGCAATTGATGACTCAACACCTTGCCCAGTGGAAAGCCACCGAGCACCAGCTGCGTCATCTTGTACCAGGTCTCATACATGCGGCGGCCGTAGATGCCCTGCACGGTGAGGCCCTTGAAGATGATCCGGTCCCAGTCCACGCCCGCGCCCTTCGGCAACAAGCCGAGCAACGCGACCTTGCCGCCGTGGTACATGCAGTCGAGCATGTCGTTGAAGGCAATCGGATTGCCGCTCATCTCCAGTCCGACATCGAAACCCTCCATGTGCAGATCGGCCATCACGTCCTTCAACGACGTGTTGGTGACGTTGACAACGCGCGTGGCGCCCATGTCGGCGGCGAGCTTGAGGCGGTAATCGTTGACGTCGGTGACTACCACGTTGCGTGCGCCGATGTGCTTGCAGATGCCGGCCGCCATCACGCCGATCGGACCGGCGCCGGTGATCAGCACGTCCTCGCCGACCACGTCGAATTCCAACGCGCAATGCGCGGCGTTGCCATAGGGGTCGAAGAACGCGGCGAGTTCGCTCGGGATCTGGTCAGGAATTGGCCACAGGTTGCTGGCCGGCATCACGATGTATTCGGCGAACGCGCCATCGCGGGTGACGCCGATCCCGATCGTGTTCGGGCACAGATGCTGTTTGCCGGCGCGGCAATTGCGGCAATGACCGCAGACGATGTGGCCTTCGGCCGACACGCGTTGCCCAAGTTGATAGCCGCTGACGCCGGGGCCGATCTCCACCACGCGACCGACGAATTCATGGCCGATCACCAGGCCCGGCTTGATCGTACGCTGGCTCCATTCATCCCACAGATAGATGTGCAGGTCGGTGCCGCAGATCGCGGTCTTCTCCAGCTTGATCAGCACTTCGTTCGGGCCGGGTGCGGGCACTGGCACCTGTTCCATCCAGATGCCCTTGCCAGCTTCGCGCTTCACCAGCGCGCGCATCATGTTCAGGGGCGGAGTTGTTTGCGACATGCAGTGATTGCCTTGTATGAACGCGTTGCAGCGCGGGGTGGGGCGCGAATTATACGCCCCGACCTTCAGCGTCCAGATTGCCCGTTGCGGCGAGAATCGCCTATCTTGATCGTCCAGATAGGGGGAGATCTGCAATGCGCTTGAGTATGTTCGTGGCCATGACTTCCTTCACGATGACCGCTGCCGCCGGCGCGGCCCATGCCGACGAAGGCATGTGGATGCCATCGCAATTGCCCGAGATCGCCGCGCAGCTCAAAGCCGCGGGTTTCCAGGGCAATCCGTCGGATCTTGCCGAACTCGCCAGGCCGCCGATGAATGCGGTGGTGAAGGTCGGCGGCGCAACCGGGGCGTTCGTGTCGAAGGATGGCCTGGTGCTGACCAACCACCATGTCGCGTTCGGCGTGATCCAGTACAACAGTGGCAAGACTGCTGACGGCCGGGACCGCGACCTGATCGGCAACGGGTTCATCGCCGCCGATCGCAACGCCGAACTGCCGGCGAATCCTGATTACCGCGTGCTGGTGACGAAGGGCTTCGACCGCATCACTGACCGCATCCTCGCCGATGCGCGCGGCAAGACCGGGCGCGCTTATTACGATGCGGTTGACGTGGCCAGCAAGGCTGCTGTCGCCGAATGCGAACGCGAAGCCGGCAATCGCTGCAGCATCGCCAACATGTATTACGGCACCGATTTCTATCTGATCCGCCAGCTTGAATTGAAAGATATTCGTCTGGTGTACGCACCGCCCGACGCAATCGGCAATTACGGCGACGAGATCGACAATTTCATGTGGCCCCGCCATAGCGGCGACTTCACCCTGCTGCGCGCCTACGTCGGCAAGGACGGCAAACCGGCGGCGTATGCGGCCGACAACGTGCCTTACCAGCCGCCCGCGCATCTGCAGGTGTCGACCGATCCGGTGGCCGAAGGCGACTTCGCGATGCTGGCCGGTTATCCGGGCACAACATTCCGTCATCGCATGGCGTCGGAGTTCGCCGACCAGATCGAATGGCAATTGCCATCGCGCGTGGACTTGCTCGGCGGCCTGATCAAGACCATCGAATCGGCGACCGCAACCAAACCCGATGCGAAGGTGTTGTACGCGTCGCAGGTGGCGAGCCTCAAGAACAGTTTGAAGCGCGCGCAGGGCGAACTCGATGGCTTGCGCCGCAGCGACGCAGTCAACGTACGGCGCGCGGACGAAGCGGCGCTGCTGGCGTGGCTTGGCAAGCAGTCCGATGCGGCTGCGACACAGGCCGATATTCGTACCGCGCAATCGGTGCTCGACGCCGCGCGCGGCACCCGCGAACGCGACCAGCTGTTCGGATTGATGCGTTCGCAGACGCAGTTGCTGCGCTCGGCCTTGACCCTGCAACGCTTGGCGGCGGAACGCGGCAAGCCCGATGCGCAGCGTGAATCCGGCTATCAGCAACGCGACGAGGCGCTGATCGAAGGCGCGATGAAGCAGGTCCAGCGCAGGTACGATCCAGCCGTCGAAAAAAACGTGCTTGCCGATCTGCTCACGCGTTATCGCGCGTTGCCAGCGGCGCAACGCATTGCCGAAGTCGATGCCATCTTCGGCAACGACCAGGCTGCGGCGACGCGTGCCATCGATGCCTTGTACGTGAGCAGCAAGCTCGGCGACGAGGCGGAACGCCTGCGCTTACTGGCAGCGCTGCCCGCTGACGTTGCGGCGAGCAGCGATCCGTTGATGGTGGCAGCAGCCAAGCTGCTGCCCGCCGTGTTGCGCCAAGAGGAGGCCGACAAGACCCGCGCAGGCGAGCTGCTGCGTCTGCGGCCTGCCTTCATGCGCGCACTGATCGGCTATCGCAAATCGCAGGGCCGCACCGTGTATCCCGACGCCAACTCCACGCTGCGCGTCAGCTACGGCAAGGTCAGCACGATGGCGCCACGCGATGGCGTGACCTACGTGCCGTTGACGACCGTGCAGGGCATCGTCGAAAAACACACCGGCAAGGCGCCGTTCGATGCACCCAAACCGCTGCGTGACGCGATCGCCAAGGGTGATTTCGGGAGCACTGTCGATCCAGATCTCGGCACGCAGACCGTCAATTTACTGACCAACCTCGACACCACCGGCGGCAATTCCGGTTCGCCGGTGCTCGACGCCAAAGGCAAACTGATCGGCCTGAATTTCGACAGCAACTGGGAAGCGGTCAGCGCCAGCTGGATGTTCGATCCGCGCTACAAGCGCGCCATCCACGTCGACCTTCGCTACATGCGCTGGCTGCTGGCCAAGGTCTATCCGGCACCGCATTTGCTGAAGGAAATGCAGTTGCCGGCAGAGTGACATCAAATCCGTAGGGTGGGCCCCGGCCCACCGCTGTTCGTCACGATCATGGAGATGGTGGGCCAAGGCCCACCCTACGGTTCCTGTGGCCTTCCGCTTTCGTCACGCTCATGGGGTGGGGGAAGGCCCACCCTACACGCCCGTCATCGGGTGAAAACCTGCCTCCCGATAAATTTCAACCATGTCCAATCACTGGGGAATGCCATGCGTTTGTCTGTACTTGCCGTCGCCATTGCCGTCACCGGCCTCGCCCACGCGGGCGAAGGCATGTGGGTTCCGCAACAACTGCCCGAGATCGCCGGGCCGCTGAAGAAAGCCGGCCTCAAACTTGCTCCGGAACAGCTTGCCGACCTGACCGGCGACCCGATGGGCGCTGTGGTTTCACTCGGAGGCTGCACCGCCAGTTTCGTCTCGCCGCAGGGCCTGGTGGTCACCAACCACCACTGCGCGTACGGCGCGATCCAGCTCAACTCGACGCCCGAGAAGAACCTGATCAATGACGGCGTCAACGCCGCCACGCAGAAGGACGAACTGACTGCCGGACCGGCCGCGCGTATCTACGCGCTGGATTCGATCCGCGATGTCACCGCTGAAGTGAAAGCCGCGATCGTCACCGCCCCCGATGCGCTCGCCCGCACCAAGGCGCTGGAAACGATTGACAAGAAACTCGTCGCCGACTGCGAGGCCGAGGGCGGCTTCCGCTGTCGGTTGTACAGCTTCATGGGCGGCAATACCTATCGCCTGTTCCGCAACCTCGAGATCAAGGACGTGCGCCTGGTGTACGCGCCGCCGGGCAGCATCGGCAACTACGGTGGCGAAGTCGACAACTGGATGTGGCCGCGCCACACCGGCGACTTCGCGTTCTACCGGGCCTACGTGGGCAAGGACGGCAAGCCGGCGGCGTTCGCGGCCGACAATGTTCCATACAAGCCGAAGCACTGGCTGAAAGTCGCCGACAGGCCTCTCGGTGTGGGTGATTTCGTCATGGTCGCCGGCTATCCGGGATCGACCAGCCGTTACGCGCTGGCCGACGATTTCGACAACACCGCCAACTGGGCCTATCCGACCATCAGCGGCCACTACAAGAACCTCGTGGCCATGGTGGAGGAAACCGGCAAGCAGGATCCCGACATCGCGGTGAAGTACGCCAGCCAGATGAAGGGATGGCAGAACACGCTGAAGAACTACGACGGCCAGCTGACGGGTTTCAAGCGCACCGACGCCGCAGGCACCAAGCAGCGCGATGAAGCGGCCGTGCTGGCATGGCTGCGTGCAGAAGGCGCCGATGGCCAGGCGGCGCTCGCCGCGCACGACAAGCTCGTCGCGCTCAGCGCCGAAGCACGCAAGACCCGCGAACGCGATCTCGTGCTCGGCCAGGCCGGTGGCGGGTTGGGTGGGACGGCGACTTCGCTGTACCGCACCGCGATCGAGCGCGCCAAGCCGGACGCCGAACGCGAACCCGGCTACCAGCAGCGTGACTACGCGACCATGGAAGGCAGCCTCAAGCAGATGGAGCGCCGTTACGCGCCCGCGATGGACCGCAAGCTGCAGCAATATTGGCTCAACGAGTACATCAAGTTGCCGGCGGCCCAGCGCGTCGAGGCGGTCGACAAGTGGCTCGGTGGCAACGACGCGGCGGCGATCGAACGTGCGCTGGACAAGCTTGCGACGAGCAAGCTGGTCAACAGCGACGAACGCCTGAAGTGGTTCGCTGCCGATCGCGCCGCGTTCGAGAAGAGCAACGACCCGGCCATCCAGTACGCGGTGGCTGTGATGCCGACGCTGTTGAAGCTGGAGGAGCAGCGCAAGACGCGATCCGGCGACATCCTCGCCGCGCGTCCGCTGTACCTGCAGGCCATCGCCGATTACAGGAAAAGCAAGGGTGAGTTCATCTATCCGGACGCCAATTCCTCGTTGCGCATCACCTTCGGCAAGGTGACCGGTTACACCAAGCTCGACGGCAGCAAGCAGGCAGAGTTCACCAAGCTCGAGGAAGTGGCTGCCAAGGCCACGGGCGAGGAACCGTTCGATGCGCCCAAGCCGTTGCTCGATGCGATCGCCGCGAAGAACTACGGCGGACTCGCCGACAAGCGCCTCGGCACGGTGCCGGTCAATTTCTTGTCCGATCTCGACATCACCGGCGGCAATTCCGGTTCGCCGGTGCTGGATGCGCACGGCAAGCTCGTCGGCCTGGCGTTCGATGGCAACTGGGAATCGGTCAGCTCCAACTGGGTGTTCGACCCGGTGATGACGCGGATGATCTCGGTCGACCAGCGCTACATGCGCTGGATCATGCAGGAGGTGTATCCAGCGCCGCAGGTGTTGGCCGAGTTGGGTGTGCCGGCCAAGATGACGAAATAGTTTTTCGTCGAAATTTTTTTCGATCCAGGAACGCCGGTCTGATTCGACCGGCGTTTTTGTGTGTCTTACTAATTTCCGCTCAGCTTCGCTGTTGAAGAGCGTTGACC